>NZ_JAMPLL010000011.1:0-158213 GCF_039962495.1 Leptolyngbya sp. AS-A5
ACTCTTCAACGCTTTCCTGGATTTCTAACTTGTAAACCCCTGCCATCGCGAAGTACAGAATCCAACTCTTGAGTTATACCATCTGTAGTCTAGTTTTGAAGAATTGGTATTAGGGGGCTGGTGAGCACTCTAATGTCTGGAAACAGACGGATGAGAAACAATGGCGCAGCACCGAGGCGACCTGAGCGGTGCACAATGGTAAAACCTCCAACCCTTATTGCCCAAACCTGCCCGAACAGGCAGACCCGCAAACGATCATCGTCAAGTTCTCAATGGCATCTTGTGAATTCATCGCACCGGAGCACCTTGGTCAGACTTGCCAGAGCGGTATGCGTCACGGGGTACAGTGTCAAGTCGCTTCTACCGTTGGCGCACTCAAGGAGTGTGGCCGCAGATTTTAGATCAACTCCAACAGCAAGGCGATGCGGAGCAGCAGATCGATTGGGAAGCGCATTTCGTCGATAGCACCGTTGTTCGCGCCCATCAGCACGCCTCTGGCGCAAAAAGGGGGGTCAAAACCCCGAACAACCGCGCTTAACGACTGACTAACTGCAAGAACAAGAGGCACTCGGACGCTCAAAAGGTGGGTTTAGCACGAAGATTCAGATTCAAGCTGAAGGACTCGGCAAACCGATGCAGTTTTTGGTTCTGCTTGGACAGAGCCATGATGTCACAGGCTTTGGCAAACTCAACCAAGCAGCGCCACGCATCAAGCGCAGGGGACGCGGTAGACCGAAGCAACGACCGCGCTATCTGGTCGGCGACAAAGGCTATGATGCCGATTCGATTCGTTGTACCCTCCGCCGCCAGCATACAACCCCGGTGATGCCCAAGCGCAGAAACGCCAAGCGCAAGCCACCATTGAATCGCGGACTGTACCGAGAACGCAACTGCATTGAACGCCTGATCAATCGACTCAAGCAAGCTCGACGAGTGGCAACACGATATGAAAAACGGGCGGAGAACTATCATGCAATGCTGACGATTGCCGCCATTCTGATTTGACTAAAATGAGGGGCTACCTTACATTTAGACTTTGCAGATACGCACTAGAAATTCCTCATTTTCCCTCTGACTAACCACTAGTGCGAGATCGTATTCCTGAATATTATGTAAGAGAAACTTTTCTGCATAGGCTGTAAACCCTGTTGATTTCATCGAGGATGATATGAAAACTGCTTCCGCCAGACTATGGAGTACGTTCTTCTCCATGCTTGCGCTTTGCTGCTCCAGTATTCCTGCAATGGCTTTGCCTCTTCAGGAAGGCATGTATCGTATTGGGTCTAAGTACATTCAAATTTCAGCCAACGGCGATCGCCTCTGCTATCAGGGACTATCGGCAAGAGGTAGCACTACTGCCTCAATTGGAACCTATACATTACCTGACTTTTACGTGGTTAATTTCAAAACTGCTGACAGTAAGGAAACACTTGTTTTGCACCAACCCACTATTGGAAATTTACTTTTTGGTACGTTACATAATCTTGCTTCTTGGGAGGCCGACTATCAAAGTCCTCGATCGCAAAATGATGCAATGAAGCGGTGTCTAGGAAGCCAATCTCCCTTCATAGAGCAGAGTACTTCATCACGGTAAATTAAATTTAGATTGAGCAGCAACTTCTTTAGTTGAGCAGATTTTAGAAGGAAACTTCCTCAGCTTTAGCTTTAGAAACAAAAATCTCTAAAGTAAATAAATTAAGTCAAGATCACGATCAACCTTAGAAAATTCCTGCTGTCTTAGCGGCTTGTTAAAAGTGAAAGAGCTTTGCCTAAATAGCAAAAAAGAAGCAATGTTAAGCTTGCTTTCCTCTGTTCCTGTATTCCTCTAATGTCTAAATCGTTCTTGGAATCCTTGTAGAGTCAATTCCTTCAAACCATTTCCAGTGCTGCGCCTTAAACCACTCGGCCATCTCTCCAGATGGGCAGCTTTTTCAAGCCACAGAATTTATAATATAGCAGAGCTTGGTGCATCCTGATTTTTTTCTTGCACGATCGCCCAAATTTCCAAAATTCCATCTCGATCAAGCTGTGCTGACCGGAACGTTTTGCGGTATGAATAGTGAGTTCACGCCCTCAGTTACTGCGATATATGAGTTGGAATCGTCGTCACGTTCTCTCGCTGGCTGATTTCTCGCCTGCGGAATATGATACCGTTCTGCAAACGGCGAGCAGTTTTCGAGAAGTCTTAACGCGCCGTACTAAAAAAGTCCCGACGCTGCAAGGGCAAGTGGTAGCAAATTTGTTCTTTGAACCCTCAACCCGCACCCGCAGTAGTTTTGAGCTTGCGGCAAAAAGATTATCTGCCGATACATTAAATTTTGCAGCCAGCACTTCTTCAATTACAAAAGGCGAAACCATTCTGGATACGGCGAAAACGTATCTAGCAATGGGAACGGACATGATGGTGATTCGGCATAAAGAAGCGGGAGTACCGCAGGCGATCGCCGATGAGATGGATCGCTTAAACGTGAAAGTTGGCGTGTTAAACGCAGGCGACGGACAGCATGAGCATCCCTCGCAGGCGTTGCTAGATTTGTTTACAATCTGTTCGCTGATTGATGTGGAGAAGCCACGATCGGCGTTATTAACTGGAAAGAAAGTCGCGATCGTGGGAGATATTTTGCATTCGCGAGTGGCGCGATCGAATATTTGGAGCTTGACAGCAAGTGGTGCAGAAGTGCATTTAGCTGCACCTCCGACCTTGTTACCAAAAGCGTTTGCGGCGTTTGTGAAAGACAGTAACCCGGAAATTTCGCGTCAGCTGTTCATTCATTGGACGTTAGAACCTGCTCTGATTGATGCGGATTTTGTCATGACGCTGAGATTGCAGAAAGAACGGATGACCAGTCATTTGCTGCCGAGTCTGCGGGAGTATCATCAGCAGTTTGGGATTACTCGCGATCGCCTGAAGTTGTGTAAGCCAGAGGTGAGAGTTTTACATCCAGGTCCCGTAAATCGTGGGGTCGAGATTAGCTCGGACTTGATGGATGATCCGGTTTTGAGTTTAATTTCTCAACAGGTAACGAGCGGAGTCGCTGTGCGAATGGCACTGCTCTATCTCATGGGCGGCGGTAAGGTCGGTTAAAGCTGCCGAATTGTGACCGAATCTGGATACACTGAGAACTGTTGAGCGATCGCGGGTTTCATGAATTCTACCGACTACGATGTGATTGTAATTGGGTCAGGCATTGGCGGCTTGGTGACAGCCACTCAGCTCGCGGCAAAAGGAGCCAGCGTCTTAGTTTTAGAGCGGTATCTGATTCCTGGAGGCAGTGCAGGCTATTTCGATCGTGAGGAAGGCTACCGCTTTGATGTCG
Organism: Leptolyngbya sp. AS-A5; assembly: GCF_039962495.1. Taxonomy (NCBI): domain Bacteria; kingdom Bacillati; phylum Cyanobacteriota; class Cyanophyceae; order Leptolyngbyales; family Leptolyngbyaceae; genus Leptolyngbya; species Leptolyngbya sp. AS-A5. The sequence continues at coordinate 3,318 of NZ_JAMPLL010000011.1, forward strand.
GGGCATCAATGATTTTTGGGTTTGGGGACAAGGGAACGACGAATTTACTCACCCGCGCTTTGGATGGCGTGGGAATGTCGATCGAAACGATTCCCGATCCGGTTCAGGTTCACTATCACTTGCCGGATGGATTGGATCTGAAAGTTCATCGCGATTACGAGAAGTTTTTGCACGAATTGATCGCCTACTTTCCACACGAAGAAAAGGGAATTCGGCAATTCTATGATGAGTGCTGGAAGGTATTTAATTGCCTGAATGCGATGGAGCTGCTGTCATTAGAAGAACCGCGATATCTGACGCGAGTGTTTTTCCAACATCCCTTTGCTTGTTTGGGCTTAGTGAAATATTTGCCGCAGAATGCTGGAGATATTGCCCGTCGATATATTTACGATCCGCAATTGCTGAAATTTATTGATGCGGAATGTTATATCTGGTCGGTTGTGCCTGCCGATCGTACTCCGATGATCAATGCGGGGATGGTATTTAGCGATCGACATTACGGCGGCATCAACTATCCGAAAGGCGGTGTCGGGCAGATTGCACAAAAATTAGTCGAAGGATTAGAGAAGGCTGGAAGTCACATCAAGTACAAAGCAAGAGTGACGGAAATCGTCACTGAAAACAATCGCGCGGTGGGGGTTAAGTTAGCTTCTGGGGAAACATTCCGAGCAAAGCGGATTGTTTCTAATGCAACACGCTGGGATACGTTTGAGAAATTACTTCCCGAAACGCAGAAGCCAACCTCTGAGAAAAAATGGCAAAAACGCTATCAGCAATCCCCAAGCTTTTTGAGTTTGCATCTTGGAGTCAAGGCTGAATCATTACCTGTTGGAATCGAGTGTCATCACATCTTGCTAGAGAATTGGGATGATATGGAAGCAGAACAAGGAACGATTTTCGTCTCGATTCCGACACTGCTTGATCCGAGTTTGGCACCAGAAGGACATCACATTGTTCATACCTTTAGCCCTAGCTGGATGCAGGAATGGGAGAACTTGTCTCCGAGCGAATACGCCGAGAAGAAAGAGAAAGCCGCCGATCGCTTAATCGATCGTTTAACACAGATTATTCCGGATCTCGATCGTGGCTTAGATTTTCAGGAGGTTGGGACACCGAGAAGCCATCGCCGCTATCTGGGGCGCGACAATGGTACGTATGGCCCGATTCCCTCGCGTAAACTGCTGGGATTATTGGGAATGCCGTTTAATCGGACTGCGGTTCCTCATCTTTACTGCGTGGGTGATAGTACCTTTCCTGGACAGGGTTTGAATGCGGTAGCGTTTTCAGGATTTGCCTGTGCCCATCGGATTGCAGTGGATTTAGGACTGTAGCAGCTTACGGGGTAAGACTAAGCGGTTGAGGGGGAGCAAAGACGTTTGTACGATCGCACCCCTCCGCCGCAATCTGCACATACGCTGAAATCCATTTAAAGTAGCTTACCGTTTCTAGAGAAATCGGAACTTTGCTGAATAAAAATAGGAAGAAATCGATTCGCTGCCGTGATACCGAATCAATTTGTTAATGCGACAGATCCTTCGCCCCCTAAATCCCCCATACTGGGGGACTTTGAGAATCCGAAACAGATTTGGCTTGAAGTCCCCCACGAGTGGGGGACTGGGGGGGCTTCCAAGATCTGTAGCACTCAAAAATTAATTTGGTATGACAACAGCGATCGAAGATTTGATGAGCATTGCTGTGCGGATTTCTTTTTTCTCAGATGAGACGATCGACGCTAGAATCAGTTCCATTCCGATTTAAGATCAGAACATCTGATCTGCGTCCCGAATCAGTGTATGGAAATTCTCTCGGTTAGTCTTAAAAACTTCAAGTTTCACAGCGATCGCTCCTTTTCGTTTCAGCCGGGGACAAATGCGATTTGTGGTGAGAATGGTGCAGGCAAGACGAGCATTCTCGAAGCGATCGCGTGGGTATTGTTTGACTATACGGGCGCGTACACCAAAGATGATTTGATTCGCAATGGCTCCAATAGTGCCCAAGTGCGGGTAAGCTTTGTTTCGAGCCGGGATCAGCGCACTTATGATGTAAGTCGCTGTACGAGATCGAGCTACACCATTTATGATCCGGAACTGCGCGAAAAGCTCAATTACACCAAAAAAGAAGATGTCCTTCCCTGGCTGAGAGAACATTTGGGAGTGCCAGTAGGGACAAATTTATCCGATCTGTTTCGCAATACGATCGGGGTTCCGCAAGGCACGTTTACAGTTGATTTTCTCAAGACCGCAGAGGAGCGCAAGAAGGTCTTTGATCCGATTCTGAAGGTTGAAGAGTACAAGAAAGTCTATAAAGAGTTAGGCGACTTAGAAAAGTTTGCCAAAGCTCAATCTGAGAAGTTAGAGCGTGATATCCAGCAGTATGAGGAATCACTGCAAGAGTGGGATGAACTGAGTCAGCAGAAAGAAGCGCTCAGCCAGACGATCGCTCAGATTCAAATTGATCTGAAACATTGGGAGCAGCAATACGATCGGCTCAAAGCAGATCAAGAGCAGTACAGTGTGATCGCGGCTCAGGTTCAGCAACTTACTGCTAATTTAGAAGCGATCGTCAGTCGAATGCGGGCTGAGGAACTAAATGTCCAGCGATTGAAGCTAGAACTAGAGACGGCGGAAAAATCGGTTGCTATCTGTACAGAGCGCCGTGAGAGTTATCAAACTTATATGCAAGCTGACCAAGCTTTGCAAGCATTCGATCAGAGTCGGACTCAGCAAGAGAAACTATTGCGCGATCGCCAAACGCGAATTGAATCTTTCAGTGCCTATCAATCCAAGTTAGCGATTTTAACTCAAAAAGGTGAGCGTCGATCGCAAATCGAAGCGGATCTCAAGCAATTAGAACCATTAATCCAGCAACAATCTGAACTAGAGCAACAGCAAACCCAACTCAATCAGCAACTCCAAACCTGTCAAAGCTGGAAGCAAACTATGCAGCGCGATGAAAAGCGCCTAGTGCAACTTCAGCAGAATCAAAAACAACTGAGCGATGAAATCGAGCGATTAGAGGGATTAGGCGCGATCGTCAAACAAATTCCTCAGCTTGAGGAACAACAGCAGCGCTATCAACAACAACTCAGCCGCATCGAAGCTGCTACTCAATTCGAAGCAGACTTGCGCCAAATTATCTCACAAGCCCAGAAGCGCGAGAACATTCAAACTCAACACATTCGAGCGGCAACCGTAACGTTAAAAGAACTGCAACAAGCAACACCGCTTTGGCAATCTCAGCTTGAAACAGTGTTAACGACGATCGCCCATAGCTCAAAGCTCAATCATCTTTTGATGCAGGATCTTCAAGAAATCTTAGATGATTTATCTCAGCAGTTAGTGGTCGATCGCTTAAAACAATTACTCAAAGAAACTCAAACTCAGCTTAAAACGGTTCGCGATCAAGAAGCACAGTATCGCAGTCTAGACGCGAAGTTTGATCAAGAAGAAAGACTTGCTGCGGAAGTTGCAGAACTCCGATCGCTGATTGCTGAACATCAATCCCAACTGCTCACAGAACCCGAACTCAAAGCAAAGCTCGCTGAAATTACAGCACAGCTACAAGCATTAGATAATCCTCGCGATCGTAGTCGTTACCTCACACGCGATCTAAAAGCTTTAGCAGGTCTGGATGCTGAACTTACTCAACTCCAATCAGAACTGAAAAACGGGCAAGACGCAATTACCGCGATCGACTTGGAGTTAAAGACATTTGAGAACTTAGCCGATCAAATTCAGGAACAGCAGAACTTACGCGATCGCTACAGAGAAGACTATCAGCTTTATCTAGCTCACCAGCAATCCGCAAACAGCTTCAAAGACCGAAAAGCACAGCTAGAAGATGCGATCGCACAGTTAAATCAATATCAATCACAACTTCAAACATTAACCAATCAAAAAGCACGGCTAGAAGAAACTTACGATCCAGAGCAAGTTAAACAGATTAATGCTGAGTACGAAGAAGCCAACCGTCAAAAAATCTCACTTAGCACAACACTCCCGATCGAAACCAAGCGCCTAGAAGAATGCGAAACTAGGCTATCTCGCCTACAAGCCATTCAGCAAAAGCGAACCGAAGCCCAAGCCCAACTCAAGCAAAAACAAAAGACTGAACGATTTATCAAATTTGCGCGAAAATCCTACAAAGAAGCCGCACCTAGAATCACAGAACGCTATGTGCAAACAATTTCTCATGAAGCCGATCGCTTGTTTAGAGAATTGCTCAACCGTCCGAATGTAGCACTGCAATGGACACGCGATTATGAAATCATGGTGCAAGAAGGCGCACATTCCCGCAGATTCATCAATCTATCCGGCGGTGAGCAGATGTGTGCCGCTTTAGCCGTGCGATTAGCCTTGTTAAAGGTACTGGCAGACATCGACATTGCTTTCTTTGATGAACCCACCACAAATATGGATCGACCCAGACGAGAAAGCTTAGCCGAAGCGATCGGTAACATCAAATCCTTCCGTCAACTGTTTGTGATTAGCCACGATGATACCTTCGAGAAAGTCACAGAAAACGTAATCCTCGTTGAGCGAGAATTTAGCGACTAAGATTAAAGAGACTTGCGAGATAGGCAGCATACGATCGCAAATCCCGTAAGTCTCCTGCCACGATCGCACCTGAAATAAAAAGCGGAGCGAAAAAACCATAAACAATCCTAAGAGAGAAGCAGTTCTGCATCAAACTACCTACGCTAACAGAGCGCTAAACTGCCGATCAAGGACGAACTCCTATGAGTTGGGAAAGAAAACCAGATTCGTCCAGAGACACGATCGCGTCTCTGATGTTGCCGCTCGCTCTGATCTTAGGTCTTGTACTCTTGCTCAGCCTTAGCGCAGGACAGACTAGCCCAGAAACGACAGAAAGTAGTCCGTTGGAGGCTGGACTGAAGTTGCTTGTGAGTTACTTAGCCGCCGGAGCGGAAATCGCGGCAGCCATTGTGATCGGAGCGGCGGTGTTTCGAGGCATTGTAAACTATGTGCGGCAAGCGTTTTCTCGGAGGCAGCACTTAGATGCCACCGAAGGGATTCGCCTACAATTAGGGCGGGTTCTGGCGCTGGGATTAGAGTTTACCGTTGCGAGTGACATTCTTCGTACTGCGGTTGCTCCAACTCGTCAAGACATTCTAAATTTGGGTGCGATCGTCCTACTGCGAACCCTGTTGAACTATTTTCTAGAGCGCGAAATCCAGCAGGGCGAACACAATCGGATGTCCGAGCAACCTGCACAGCCGAGAGTGTAATGAGTCGAAAAAGCTTAAAGCCGATCGAAGGTGCAAATCGCACAATGCGGCGCAGATTGGGAATTAAAGGGGAACTCTTGCTGGCAACGGCTCCAACCGTCGTTGTATTGAGCGTGTCCTAGCTCTGGTTGAAGTGCTGAGTCGGCAACGCCTATTGTTTGCTTCTTTAGCTGCAAGTGCGTTTTTGATTTATCTCGATCCGCAGCATGGAACAAACTCCGTCCGAACTTTGGTTTCAGCGCAAATTATGTCAGCCGTGATCGGTTGGCTGACGTTTTGGTGGTTGGGAGCAGGGTATTTCGCCGCCGGAAGCGCGATGATTCTGACGATCGTGTTGATGATCGTGCTAGAGGTTGTTCATCCCCCTGCGGTTGCCACTTCACTCAGCTTTGCTCTCAGAGCAGGCGACGAAAATAACCTCGTTTTGTTTGCCTTAGCAGTAGGGATCACTGCGGTATTGGTGGGGCTAGAGCGAGTTGCGTTGTGGTTGATTGCTCGCTTTGATCGGTAACGAAAGAATTTGGTATTAGAAGTTACGATCGACAGGATAAATTTTCATCAGCCTTTTTTTGTAATTCACATCTATCATTAGGAATAGCTTGCCCTAACTTAGACGGTGATTCTCTATGATGAATGCTCAACGCTTAACTTTCGAGGGAATTTATCAATTTTTTCAAACCCCGCAGCCGGTCTTTCTCAATCAAGAACTCACAGTTTGCTATTTGATGTCAGTGCTAGTGCGCTCTGAGTCCTATGGGACAGAACTGGTACAACAGCTACAGCAGGACTACCCCAACTATCGGCTGTCAGACACGATTCTGCAAAATTCGCTGCGGTTTCTGGAAAAACAAGCCCTGATCACAAGCTACTGGAAAAAACTAGAAAAGCGAGGTCGTCCGCGCCGAATGTATCACCTGCGCCCGGAAGCTCGGTCTAAAGCAGAAGACTTGGCAAAACTCTGGTGGGAGCATATGGGACTCGCTTCTGCCGATCGCTCAACTCCAGAGCCAACCCCCGTGGTTTAAGTTTCTCAAGAACAATTGTCCGCCGCTCCTGCGATCGGCGGACAGTCTAATGCGTTCTAATACGTTAAATCCAGTTAAAGCGGATTAAGCGCTAGCGATGAGTTAAGGCGGAGATTTAGATCGCTTTGAGAATTAACCGAAATGACCTGATTTGTGTTGCGTCCGAAGATCAAGCCGCCTAATGCACCTGCGCCTGTTCCGATTAAAACCTTACCCAGGGAAACCCGACGATTTCCACTGACAGCGGAAATAATCGCCGCCGCACCAGACCCGATCGCGGCTCCTTTGAGGATGGCATCGGTGCTGACTCCGCGTCGAATCTCTTCAGTCCGGCTGATCACATCGGTTTGGGCATCGAGTGCGAGTTGAGTGCCGTTGGTCAAGACCAGCGTATTGGCGACAAAGCGCGTTCCACCGCTGGCGGGCTGGAATTCGCCTTTGACTTGGCTACCTGCGGGAATGAGCAGCGCTCCATTCGAGGTGCGAACGTTATTGGGGATCGTTAGGGTAATGGGAAGACGCTCATTAGGGGCAACCAGAATTTTTTCAGCATCGCGGTAAGCTAGGCGCAGAGTAGTATTGGCGGGGATGCGAACTGCTCCCGTAGAGCGGGGTTGCGAGGGAAAAAGCTGAGCAATCTGCATGGAAGCAGGGGCAGCAACCGCGTCTTTTGCCAAGACGATCGGGGCGGCTCCAGTTGCTGTTACACCTAATGTCAGGGCAAGTGCAGTCCCGGACTGTAGTTTTTTCAGGTTCAACATGATTTTTGTCCTTCAAGTCTGAATCTAGCGGCGATGTCTTGATTGACTTTGCAGCTAGAAGTTAAGTTCCTTGAGTTGAACATGGTTATTTCTCATTAACAAAAAACCTGTCTGAAGCCGGAGATTCGAGCAGGTGGGAAAAATCAATAATTCTAGACCTTGCACCTTACAATTCAGTCTAGTGACTTCCTCTAGAAAATCAATCCTGAACAATCCGATCGCTCCCCAAATAGCGGATCATTTTCAGCTATGCTTGATCGCCGAAAGTACCTGCATCGGTAAGTACACGGTAAACTTTGAGCCAACCCCAACCGTCGATTCAACCTCGATCGAACCTCCGTGTAGCTCGACTAATTGCTTAGTGAGCGCGAGTCCTAACCCTGTTCCTTCATACTTGCGGTCATACGACGCATCTAACTGCTGAAACTTCTGAAACAGAAACGATCGCTGATGGCTAGGAATGCCAATTCCCGTGTCTTCGACTTGTAAGACTGCGGCTTCTCGGCTAATTCTGACGCGCATCGTGACGCGACCTTGCGCTGGAGTGAACTTAATCGCATTGTTGAGCAAATTGAGGCAAATTTGCTGGACTCGCTGTGGATCAGCTTGAAATAGAAAGTCTTGTGATCGCTCTATGGCACTTTGAGATCGTTGTGGCAGCAGTTCTAGCGATAGTTCTACCTGTTTCGCATCGGCTTTATCCCGTAGCAGTTGAATGGTTTGCTGAGCCAGGTCAGCGAGGGAAAATCGTTGAATTTGCAGAAGCATTCTCCCCGCTTGTACTTCTGACAAATCGAGAATGTCGTTGATAAGTGTCAGCAAATGTTCGCCGCGATCTTGAATCGTTTGGAGATATTCCCGCTGCTTTTGGGGAGCCAGTGTATAACTGACATCCTGGTTATAGCAGCGTAATAGCGTTGAAGCCATGCCGATAATCGTCGTGAGGGGAGATCGTAGTTCGTGACTCATCGTAGCGAGAAATTCTGATTTAGCACGGCTAGCAGATTGAGCAGCGATCAAAGTATCTCTCAGTTCTTGAGTGCGATCGATAACTTGCTGCTCTAGCGTGTCTTTCTGCTCTTCTAGTTCGCTGTAAAGTTTTGCTTGATAAATGGCAATCGCGAGGTGTTCGGCGATGCGCTGAAGCAGGACTTTTTCGCGATCGTTCCACTGACGGGGCTGTTGGCACTGATGCACGATCAGCAATCCCCAAAGCTCATCTTGTACAACGATCGGAGTGACCAGTTCCGCTTGCATATCGAGTGAGAACTGATCCAACAACGAGGCAACTGTTGAGGATTTACGTCCGTTCACTGTCCAGGTAATCGATTCGTGCTGAGTTTTCTGAAGACGCTGTAGACTGGCAGCACTATATTCACTCATCACATGCAGAATCGAAGCAATCGCGTCGCTACTGCGTGACTCATAGGTAATACCATCCAGCTTCTGAATCATGCCGTCAGCGATCGAGCTTGTCATCGGATCAATTGCACAAGAAGGAGCCGGAAAGTTGAATTGATAAATGATTACACGGTCGGCTTGCAGAAAATCGCGCACTCGGTGAACTGCGGTTTCGAGAATCACAGGCAGATTTAAGCTGTGCCGAATTAAAGTCGTGACCTGGCTCAGTAGGCGTTCTTGCTCGACTTGATGAAACATTGCAGCATCCGGTGCAGGATGGGACAACAGTTCGATCAGTTTTAGTGCGAATTCACTTTGGCGATCGCTGTTGTTTTCCTGTAGCTCGAATGAAAAGGTAGGCGGATGGCTTAAAGTGCTGAGAAAGTCGGCGATCTCAGTAGGCGAAAACGATAGTTTTAGACAACAGTGCTCTGAATCTAGGGGTGCTCCTAGCAGCAAGGCGCTAAAGTCGGGCGATGCTACAAGAACAAAGCGAGAGGCAATTTGAGGAAAATTGGCTTCTGTCAATACGATCGCATCTGATCCAACCATCTGTTGGAGCAAGCTTCCGACTTGGTTAAACACAATCCAGGAAGAAGTTTGACTCAGGTTCTGGAAGCTAGGCATATCCGGGAGAGCAAGCGGCAGGTTTAGAGGAAGCGATTGACTCTATTACACTGCGGGGTGTTGAGCATCGTCCGTCGGAAGTGTTCCTTTATTATCAGTCTGATTTCAGGCGACCTGAACTTTATGAAGGTTCCCTTAATGTGATGATTACTCTGTCTGTAATTCTAAATAGATCGTAATACCAATTTGATTTATGAATTTTGCGCCCGATTGATCGCTGCGGAATTTGTTTTTGAATCGGTATCAAAACAGGGAGAAATTTTTGACACAAAAAAGGGGCGAATCATTCGCCCCTTTTCTCAATGGCTTAAACCATCTTTAAGTTCGGATACTCTGCCAACAGATCATCGCGAGTCAGAACATCACCTTCAGCTTGCGGAGTCCATAGCACTTCCAAAGCTAGAAGCTGATCGCTTGAAACACTACCCAACTGACCCAGCGATCGTCGCAGGTCTTCAGCACTATTAATCTGTGGAAGCTGCAACTTACCTTGAGTTCCCACCAGCAGTGTTACAACAATGTACTCGCCGGAAGTCTCTGATAATGCGCCACCTTTTTCTGCAACAGTCAACGCACTCGATGAAGCAGGTTTCAGTTGATTGTTTACGTTTGAGAGGGTTTCTGCATTGAACTTGCTGCGCTCAGATAACGCCAGACGATTGAACTCTGCACCTGCGGCTTCAAGTCGAGCTTGGCTCGATTCGGCAATGCCGTACACCCAATACTGAGGATTACGTAACAGAGCCAGCGTTACTTCTTGCAGCACTTGAGCTAAGCCTTCCGAGGTTTCCGTATCGGCGCGTTCACCGATGCGATCGAGATCGGCTTTCAGTTCCCGTGCTTGAGCTAGCAGCCCGACTTGGACTTTCGCTACCGAAACGGTCGAAGAGCCGTAATCCAGTTCGCCATCGCTGCTAGCGCGGCGGAAGCTGTTGACCAAGAAGCCTGCAACCGAAATCAAAATGAACAGCGAGAACACGCCACCCAGTCCGCCTCCAGTGCCAAAGAACGGGAAGTAGACAAACGGGAAGAACCCACCGCCACCGGGGTAATAGCCACCACCGTAACCGCCTCCAGGTGGAGAATAAGTCCGGCTGGGAGGCGAATAGCTCCGAGCCGGCGCTCTAAATGAGCCGCCACCAATCCGTCCACCGCTTGCTGCCAGCGCACCATCCGCATGACCAAACGCCAGCGTAATCACTAGCGCCAGTGCGATCACCGGACGGAGCAAGGCTTTAAATCGTTTTGAAATCTTCATAAATCTTTCCCCTATCGCTTCCAGACGGAGAGAAGTCAGGTTCAGCCGTCCGGCTTGTCTTAACTCTTTGTTACAGAGTTTTAAGCTCACAGATCTACTGTATCGCTTTCAATAGAGGTTGCAAATGTCCTAAGCGATACGTTTTAGGAGAGATTTCCGTACTAGAAGTTAGCCGCCACCGACGATCGTCACGATCTCTAGCCGATCGCCGTTTTTCACTTCGGTTTCGTCCCAAAACTGGCGATGCAGGATTTCGCCGTTGTATTCGACGGCGACTAAGCGGGGATTTAGCCCGAGCGATTCGAGGAATTTCGGCAGCGTTAAGGATGCCTCACAGGTTTGAGTTTCTCCGTTCACTTGTAGCGTGATCATGTCTCCCCCCACGGATCAGGCGTGGTGTGCGCCCGAAATCGGCGTTTTTGCTCTAATTGGGCGACAAAAAACTGGGTCGCAAAGGTGGGCTGGTCGGCTTGCATAATCGCCCGCACCACAGAAATGCGATCGGCTCCGGCGGTTAACACTTCATAGACATTTTGCGTATCAATGCCACCGATCGCATACCAGGGAATCGAGCAGTGTGCGGCTGCGTATCGCACATAGTCTAAGCCTGCTGCGGGTCTGCCTGCTTTTGTCGGGGTTTCGTAAACAGGCCCGACTCCAACATAGTCGGCTCCCTGTGCGATCGCTTGCTCTAATTGCTCTGGGCTGTGGGTCGATCGACCAATAATTTTGTGCTGACCGAGCATTTGGCGTGCCCACTCTAGCGGCAGGTCGTCTTGTCCAAGGTGAACGCCGTCAGCATCCACGGCTAATGCCAAATCGACGCGATCGTTGACGATAAATAGCGCGTTGTATTCCCGGCACAACTGGCATAACTTTTGAGCATTCTTGAGCCGGACAGAATCGTCTGCTTCTTTATCGCGATACTGCACCAGGGATAGTCCACCTTGTAGGGCTGCTTCTACGGTGCTGAGTAGGTCGTCGGTCGGTGAGGTGATGAGGTAAAGCCGTGCGGATTCTAATTGCTGACGGCGCTGGATCGAGAGTAATTGGCTTTCGAGCGTGTAGACTTGGTAGCGCATTTGTTTGACCGCGCTTGCCATGTCCGATCGATAAACTTTGCCATATTCTTCTAGCACCCGGAGTGCCTCTTCTACGCGGGCAAAATTCACTTGTAGCACTTGTTCGACGCTGGTGCGGACTGCTTCCTGGGGATGGGTTAAGTCGGTGCCAGGATCATCCGGGGTATTTCGAGCCGCACGCAGTTCTGACTGATGCCAGTGGGCGAGTTCTTGCCGCCAGTCTTTGCACTGTTCGGTTAACGTGGCATCCTCTAAGCCAAAGCGACACCATTCCTCGATTACCCGCAGGCCTTCGCGGGCACGATCGAGGTTCGCATCTAAAATTCGGTATAGTGCTGGCTGCATAAGGGGTTGAAACTGCGCTGAATTGCCCATTCGATCCGTCCTATTGATTGTTTATCGTATCAGGGGTGCGAGACCTAACGCTTTTATAAAGAATCTTTAACTATCTGTCAGCAGATTAACTGAGAGAATTTCATTCCAGCGTGGTAATTTACGTAGAAATCGCCTCTTGCTCAAGGTTCCAGTAGTTCTACAGAGGTCGATTTAAATTTCCTATGTAGACTGAAATCTCTGTAACCGATCCATTCGCGTGCGCCATGTTATCCGAACAAGCCGTATGTAGGAGAACAACTGTGAATCGCCCTTTTCAGCCCCGTTTTGCTTTCTCCGTATTTGCTGTCTTTAGTGTATCGGGACTCGCTGCACCGCTTGCCAGTGCAAATCCGATTCCTGATCAGATGATTCTATCGACTGGCTCTGTAATTTATGTGAATCCCGCGATCGGTAGTGATAGTGCGTTGGGTCAAGCGAATTCTCCGCTTAAAACGATTACGGTGGCGCTCGATCGTGCGGCTCCAAATTCGACGATCGTTCTCTTACCTGGAGTTTATAGTGTCGAAACTGGGGAGGTTTTCCCGATCCAGCTTAAACCCAGCGTCACGGTTCAGGGCGATCCCCGCGATCGGGGGCAGAATGTGGTGATTCGCGGCGGCGATATGTTTTTGAGTCGATCGTTTGCGCGGCAGAATGTCACGATTTTGGGGGCGAATGGGGCAACTTTAACCGGAGTTACAGTAACAAATCCGAATCCGCAAGGATATGGACTTTGGACAGAATCGAGTAGTCCGGTGGTTGTGGCGAATACTTTCGCCGGGAACAGTCATGACGGCGCTTCGATCGTAGGCAATAGCGCTCCAATTCTGAAAAACAATTATTTCTACCAAAATGGTGCAAACGGCATCACAATTTATGGCACTTCACGCCCTGAGCTTCAAGAGAACATTTTTGAACGGACTGGATTTGGCGTAAACATTTCTCAAAATGCGGCTCCGAGGCTGATCGGCAATCGGATTACTCTGAACAAAGACGGCATTGTGATTCAGGGTAATGCTCAGCCGATTTTGCGAAACAATGTGATCGACAGTAACGATCGTGATGGCATTGTTTCGATCGCGCAGTCTCGTCCGGATTTAGGAACTTCGGCTGATCCGGGTAACAATACGTTTGTGAGTAATCGTCAGTTTGATGTCAATGCTCAGAGGACGACGCAAACGGTTCCAGCCTTTGGGAATCAACTCTCTGCCCGAACGATCGGACGGTTGGATTTATCTGGAATTGACAACACTCCACCGATTACAACAAATATTGCGTCTTCGACTGGGTTCGGACAGGCGCGACCTTTGACCAGTCTGACTCCGATCACAATTAATGCCAGATCTCCAGTTGGTCGTAGTCGTTCCGCCTCGGCTTCAGGCGCGATTGAGATTCCGGTTCCAGCTCCGATGAACGATCCGACTCCTGTGGTGCAGCGCCGAATTGCCCGATCGGCGTTCCCGCGCCCAATGAATTTTGGACAAATGAATTCTGGACAATCTGCACCCCTGCCGATCGCACGATCGACGTTTGCACGCCCAATGGATTCTGGGCAATCTGCATCATTGCCGATCGCGCGATCGGCGTTTCCGCGCCCGACTGAACCGAGACAAAGTGCGTCGCTCCCTGTCGGGCAGAGCATTCTACTGCCGGCATCAGCGTTTCCTCGATCAGCGACACCAATCCAGATCAATAGCATCTCGCGAGCGCCGGTCTCGCAGCCTTCTGCGTTTCAGGCTCGGCGCGCTGTTCCAGCAGGACTCTTACCTGTGCCTCGTGCTGTGCCACCGATTGGGAATACACGCGGAACGACAGTGCGGGTTTGGCGAGGAGGGGGAGCACGGAGCGCAGCGGTGGTGAGTCAAGCGGCGAGTTTAGGGTTTCGGTTTCGGGTGATTGTGAGAGCGAATACGGATATTGAACAGTCGCGATTGCGATCGGTAGTTCCGGGTGCGTTTTCGCTGCGGGGGCGGAATGTGATGCAGGCGGGTGCGTTTCGCGATCGCACCGAGGCAGATGAACTGCTGCAAGTGCTGATGAGTCAGGGATTGCAGGCGGCGATCGAGGGGGTTTAACGATCTGTCTGGGAGAGCTTTTCGCTGCGGCTGAGTCGGGTGATGCCTCCTCATCGTCAGTTCGACGAGTTTTCCTGCTTCGTTTTACCGGCTTCTTGCCCCCTAAATCCCCCATTCTGGGCGACTTTGAAGGTTGGAAAACTCCCAATTTTAGTTTTGTTTTCTAATACCAGATTGATTTGTGGATGCGACAGATTCTCGCCCCCTAAATCCCCCATTCTGGAGGACTTTGAGTATGATCTGTCGCATTCTATGTTTAATTCGGTATAAGTCCCCCACTCGTGGGGGATTTAGGGGGCTAGCAAAGGCAATCAACGAAGCGGATAATTTTTATCGAACTCCGTGAAATCGATTAGGACTTCGGACAATTGCGATCTGATGCACTATTTCAGTGGTCGCGATCGCTATTTCAGTGATCCGTTGTACTGTTTCAGTTCACGCGATCGCTAAAACAGTTCACGCGATCGCTATTTCAGTGATCCGATGAGCTAAAACAGTTCATCGATGAGCTATTTCAGTTCACGCGATCGCTATTTCAGTTCATCGATGAGCTATTTCAGTTCACGCGATCGCTATTTCAGCGATCCGTTGCACTATTTCAGTGATCCGTTGCACTAAAACAGTGCAATTCTTCAGTCCTACCAATTAAACGCTGGAAAGAAGTTCTCCCCGACCGATCGCTTCAACCGCTTCATCGCTCGACCCGCCATCTCGGTAAACAACAACTCCCCGCACAAAAGCTGCGTTGCATACCGCGTCGCCTTGTCATACTTCACGCCGTACTTGTAGCAAGCCCCCGTCCACTGATAGAAAATTCGCGCCAAATTCAACGCCGCATCGAAATTTGCCGCGAATTCCGCATGAATACGATTCGTGTACTCATCGGTTGCCTCATCAATAATCGAATCTGCCGCGATCGCACCACTCTTCACCGCGTGCAAAATCCCATCGCCAAATAGCGGATTAATCAACCCCGCCGCATCCCCAACGAGTAAAATTCGTCCTTCATGCAGTCGCTCTTTTCCACCCCAAATCGGCAGCGGATGAGCATGAAACTTCAGCGCATCCGGGTCGTATTTCACACCCAGCGCATCCATATAATCCAAAATCGTTTGCTTCAACTGAGCGGGGAGCGCGCGATCCTTTCTCGCATCCAGCGAATTCGGACGAAACGCACCTGCCCCAATATTTAAATGATCACCCTTTGGAAAAATCCACGCATAGCCCCGTTTTACCGCCCCGTATTCTAAATGAGCAATATCCGGACGCAAATCCGCATGACCCTCGCCCCATTGATGCGGATGCTCAATCTCCATCGCCAGCGCGATCGTCGGCTTCTTCCTTAGCTGTGTTGCCTTCACCACGACTCCGTTTGCGCCATCTGCGCCGATCACATATCGCGCCTTTGCGGTAAATTCACTACCTGTCTTAAAGCCTTGCGCTCTCACGATCACGCCATTCGATTCTGGCTCCACCGATCGCACCGCAATCCCATCCCTTAACTCCGCTCCAAATTTCAGCGCTCTCTGCGCCAAAACCTGATCAAAAATCGGGCGCTGCACCATCCACAACGACAATCGCTCATCTGTCGATCGTGGATTCATCAAGCCCAAATACGCATCCTCAAACTTCCAGGTGTGCCGCATCATCGTCACATCCGACTCCACAAACGCCTCCGGCGCCAAATCTTGCAGTTGATCCTGCATCACCATCGGCATTCCACCACCGCAAGTCTTATGACGCGGTAAAAACTGCTTTTCGAGCAGCGCTACTTTCAATCCTGCTTGAGCCAACTTTGCAGCCGAGATCGTTCCAGACGGGCCCGCACCGCAAACAATAACATCGTAATTTTGCATGAGCGATCGGTAAAATTTCGCTTTCTAGCCTAATCGAAAATCGCTTCCTACAGTAGCGGATGTCGTGCCAACTCTGACTCCTGTAGGGGCGACCCTGAATCAGCCGGGGAGTGGGGTGTCGTTTTAGCGTTCACAACTCAAACTCGATCGCTGTTCAGCCTGCTCAATCACTTCTCAGTAATTCCAGGGATCGATTTCTAACCAGTAATATTGCTCTGAATAGCAAATTAATACGGAAACCTAACCGTGAATCAGCTTCGTAGTGCTCAACATAATGACCTTTAAGCTATATTAAGCAACCGCTTTAGAGATAGAATCGGATCTATCTCAGGGACAACCTTTCTACACAGAAGTAAAAGTATTGAATTTGTGCAAATAAACTGATGTAAATTTAGCGATGTTTTTATGAAAAAACAGTAGAAGCTTTCAGGATTCTAGGTTTCTGGCTAGAAAGATCATGAGTCTCTGCAACTGATACAGCATCTTTAAGATGAAATTTTTAAGGTGACATTCCACTTATACAGAATGTTTTGGCTAACGCTAAAAAGCGGTTTCATCTAATGAGCAGCACAGCTAATACCTACCAGAAAAATGACCGGATTAGTATAATACCGCTAATTTTCCAGCAAATCTATCTTCAGATTTAGTCAGCCGTGCAATGACTCGAAAGAATAACCCTCAATCGCTGCAACCGACGCTAAGGGAAGATTTGATGCAGATTTTAGTCATCGAAGACGAAAGGGACGTGCGCCTCAATATTGTTGAGATTTTGGCTTCTGGAGGATTCGACTCGCTGAATGCAGACAATGGACGAATGGGCGTAGAACTGGCAAAAGAACGATCTCCCGATCTGATCTTGTGCGACATTAAAATGCCCGATTTTGACGGCTACCACGTTCTAGAAGCCCTGCGGCAAGATCCCCAAACCGCTATGATCCCGTTCATCTTTCTCACGGCAAAAGCGGACAAAGCCGAAATTCGGCACGGCATGAATTTAGGAGCCGACGACTATCTTGTCAAACCGTTTCGGCGCGTCGAATTGCTCGATACGATCGCGGCGCGCCTCAAACGCCATCGCGCCCAAGTCGAAATTCAGAAGAAAGTCGATCAGCTCCAACAGCTCAACAGTCAAAAAAACGATCTGCTCAACACAATTACGCACGATCTCCGCGCTCCACTCACCACGATTAAAGTCGCGCTGCAACTGATGGAAGCCGTGCCCGAAAATCGAGGGCAATATACCGAAATTGCGCTGACTGCCTGTGAGCAAGGCGAGGAGCTGATTCAAAATCTGCTTGACTTATATCGACTAGAGGCGGGTGAGGCATTATCTCCTGCAGAACCGCTCAACTTGAAAGAACTGATGCGTCTAACGACAGAGGGGTTTCGAGCGCGAAGCCGCGAGGGTCAGCAACGCTTCAGGGTCAATTTGCCAGAAACGCTGCCCACGATCGTAGCCGATAGCATCAGCTTACGACGCATCTTGGTGGAGCTGCTCAACAACGCTTGTAAGTACACCGAAAGCGGCGGCGAAATTTGCTTTCGAGTGGATGAAATTGCCCGCTCAACTCGGAGAACCGTGCTGAGATTTACGATCGCCAATCAAACCGAAATTCCCTCGCAGAGCCTACCGCAGATTTTCGACAAGTTTTACCGAGTTCCGGGTCGCGATCGTGCGCTCAAAGGTGGAACAGGGTTAGGACTAGCGGTGGTGAAAAAATTGGTTGACCAACTCCAGGGCACGATCGCGGTCAAAAGCGAAGCGGGTTGGACAACTTTTGTGGTTGAGCTTCCTTTCGAGGCGCTTTGAGTGCGATGAGCAAGGTTTTGATTCTCGGCATTTCTGTAGGTTTGATCGTGGGTCTATTGTGGGCGGGGGCGCACTTTATCGACTCGATCGGTGAACTGGTTCATTTCAATGCTCGTCCTCAATCCGATCGAGTGGTTTGTGAACTCACCCGCGAACCACTCATCGGCAAGCTAGAAACGCAGCAGTTTGATAAATCCCGGTTGCGATCAACCGCAATCCAGCGCAACTCTAATCAAATTCGGCTTGCTTTAGTCACACAGTCTGGGGAGCAAATTCCACTCACCCGCAATTGGTCAATTAGCAACAATCAGCAGCTATTGCAGCAGCGGGAATCCCTCGATCGCTTTCTTGCTGACCCGAAGGCGACGACGATCGAGATGCGAACGCATCGCCCCGGCTATCTTTGGGTTATTCTGGCGGTATTAATTGGAGCGATCGCCCTAGTTGGGAAAATTGCGCTACACCTGATCAAACCTTAGCGACAGCCTAAACTTTCGCGGCTGTCTACTCCGGTTGTGGGATTGGTCCCAGCCGCACGTTTACACAATTGCGTTGTCGTGTAGCGATCGAGGATGGCATCCGTAAAGTCAACCCCTGTAATGTCCGCCTCATCCAGAATGCTATTCGATAACGTTGCACCGACCAAAATCGCATTCGTCAGATTCGCTTTGTAAAGCGTGACCCGATCAATCAGCGATCCTTCCAAATTTGCGCCGCTCAGATTTGCACCCAGTAAATTCCCCTTGGTCAGCATTGAATTTTTCAGGTTTGCCCCCTGAAAATTTGCCTCCCGCATCTCGGCAGCCACAAACACCCCGCCCTCAAAATTTTGGTTGGAAAAATCCTGTCCAGTGAGTTGAGCATTGGCATAGTTGAGAAACCTCGTCTCAGCAAATGCCGGATTTGCCGCCAGCAAAATCCAAAACCAAGCCAGTGCAACAATCAACAGAGCGTAAACGATACGCTTTACCGTGCGGGGAATTGGAACAAGAAACATCAGACCAGCGTGAACGAAAGAGCTACCATCAGCCTAACGCTTACTGCGGGAGTTTCGATCGCTGAGCTTGCCAATCATCCCCAATCCGAATCGTCAAATCCGAGTCGAGTTCCCCAGTCGAATTGGCTTCAACGTTGCCAAATCCCAGCGCACTTTGCAGCACTTTTGCACCCTGTAAATCGCCGCGCTGCACGATAATTTGCGTTTTCTGCTGTGGGTCTTGCCAATTCTGAGCCTGATAAACATTCGTATATCCAAGCGTTTCAAGATACTGAGCAAACTGAGTTCCAGCCTTCGGATCACCGGACGCATTCTGAACGGCAATTTTGAGATTCGCTAAGGGGGCTTCCAGTCCGGTTTCCGTTGCGGCAGACTTGAAATACTCCTGCATCACGCGATCGCGCCCCTGCGTATCCATGATCCAATAGCTGGCACGAAATTCATTCGGAGCGCTAAACCGACCCGGCAACAGCACCATCTTGAAATCATCTTTGTCGAGCTTCTGCCCAAAATTCACCAGCGCCAGCATCTCTTCCATCGTCAGATTCGTGTCGATGTACTTCTGCATCAAGCTGACCAACCTGGGAATGCGCGGCAAAACCATCGGACTGGTCAATTTCGATCGCAGCGCTTTGATTAATGCCTGCTGCCGCTGTACCCGTCCAATGTCGCCGATCGAGTTATGCCGAAATCGAGCAAACTGCTCTGCTTTTTCTCCGTTTAGCGTTTGCCAACCGGGTTTGAGATCAATTTTGAGCTTTTGGGTGTTGTCGGTGTACTGCATCGCTTCAGGCACATACACTTCAACTCCACCAAGCAGATCGACCAGTTCGCGAAACGCATCGGTACTGACGCGGACATAGCGATCGATCTGCACTCCATTTAACGCCTGACTCACGGTTTCTCGCGCTAAAAGCGGCCCACCGCTGGCGTTGGCTTGATTGATCTTGGTGACTCCCACGCCCGGTATTTCAACTTGAGTATCCCGTGGAATCGACAGCAAACTCACCGAATCATCGGTTGGATCGACTCGGAGCAGCAGCATCGTATCACTTCGACCGGAGAAGATTTCGCTTGAACCCGTAGGAGCATCCAGCACGCGATCGATCCCCATCACCAACACATTCACGGGACGAGACACTTTGTACCGAAACCCACTGCTCCAAAAATCTCCGAGCAATCTTCGCCCCTGGTCTGGAGCGACACCGGGAAGCGGGGCGATCAGCGCCAAGGTGGTTCCAAGCGTTGCCGAAATCGTCGCGGCTCCCAAAAATCCAGCAATCCAAAAGAGAGATCGTGCGATCGCAGGCTGCTTAGGAGAGTTTACAGGCGCGATCGGGACGGCAGGGCGAGATTGAGCGGTCAATTTCTCAGTCGCGCTAGACGGATCTAGCGTAGATGGTCGCTTAGACTCTTTCACTCCGTTCACACCTCAAAAAACTTCGCTCAAACGCTCTACCAAACTGTTCGTCGTTATCCTAGCCAGAAAGTTTCTAATTTTCTTCAGCTTTTGGAGATATTTTCTCCTGCCAAACTAAGTAAATTAATTACCAGTTGAATTATCGCTCGGTAGATGAAATTCTGAGCAACCAGGCTTGGGTCATTCCAGGGAATTCTACACTCCCCTTCCGACATTCGGCTAGTGTTGTCTATCAAAATTGCACGATTTGGGGTCAAAGAAAACCGCATCTTTCGCATCTGCCAACCGAAGGAGCATTCTCAGAGTCAGGCAAGCTGCCTGATTCCCACGATAAACCTTGAATATTGCTGATCCGCCTAGATCGATCGGGGAAGAATGAGAAGAGTCCGCAAAGATAGTAATCAACGATATACGAATAGTCGTGAATTGATTAAAATCTGAGCGTTGTTCTAACCCCCATGGTGTGACGCGATATGACCCCATCTCTTGTTCCGATTATCCTTGCTGGCGGAAAAGGTGAGCGCTTTTGGCCCCTCAGCCGCAAACACCGTCCAAAACAGTTTCTCTGTCTAGATGGCAGCGGACGCAGCCTTCTACAAACAACCGCCGATCGCTTACTTTCGACCGCAGGCGATTGGAGCAATCTTTGGGTCGTGACGGCTTCCCATTTGGCCGATGGGGTGCGTGAACAGCTTCCCGACTTGCCGATCGAAAACATCCTAGTAGAGCCAGAGGGGCGCGATACGGCTCCGGCAGTGGCATGGAGTACGATCGAAGTTGCAAAGCGCTACGGTGAGGACGTTGTAACCGGATTTTTTCCAGCCGATCACTGGATTGCAGAACAAGACATTTTTGAAGCGACGCTAAAAGCCGCAACAGATGCAGCCGTCCAAAATGCAGCGATCGTCACTTTGGGAATTGCGCCAACTCATGCAGCAACGGGATATGGCTACATTGAGCAGGGTGAAAAGATTGGAGTGTACGACAATTATCCTGCTTATCGAGTCGATCGCTTCACAGAAAAGCCCGATCGGGAGACCGCAGAAGCATTTGTTAGTAGCGGACGGTTTAGCTGGAATGGTGGCATGTTCGTATTTCAAGCAAAAGTGATGCTTGATCAGCTGCACAAACACGCCCCAGAAATCATTCAATTATTAGAAGAGAAAGGCATCGAAGCATATTCAACCGTTCCTAAACTTAGCATCGATTACGCGGTGATGGAAAAGACCGATCGTGCTTGTGTGCTGCCAGTGCGCTTTAGCTGGGATGACTTGGGCGATTGGGGGGCGATCGAGCGTTTAATGAAGTCCGATAATCCAAATGTGGAGTTAGGGCAGCATGTCGGGCTGGATACCAGTGGCGCGATCGTTTATACCTCAGATGATGATGAAGTGGTGGTGACGATCGGTTTAGAAGATACGGTAATCGTTCGCGATGGCAAAGTGACGCTGATTGTGAAAAAAGACCGGACGCAAGAAATTAAATCGGTGTTGAAAACGATTCAGGCGCGATCTGAATTTCAGGATTTGTTGTAAAAAATCCCAATGGATATAGAGACGCGATTAATCGCGTCTCTATATCCCGGCGACGATCAATGATGTGCAACCCCCCAAGGGGCATCACAACACATTACACTGCCGAAATTCGACATGATCCCGACTAATCGAAATATCGCAATTGCCAAAGAAATCATGACCGAGTAATCCCACATCTAACGGGCCGATCGATACCGGAACCTCGCGAATCGTACTTCCTGCAACGGTGATCGACTGCACGACCGCAACTCTCACCGTCGTCACACCTGCTGCGGTCATCGCCTGAGCCTCACCGACGACCCTAACTCCCAATCGCCGCGCCATTTCCGCCGTGATCATCGTCGCGGATGCTCCCGTATCAACCATCATTTCATAGCGTTGGTTGCCGTTAAAAACCACATCGATCACAGGAATACGATTCTTGCGATACTTAATCGGGACGCGAATCCCTTGCTCTTTTTGAGCCGCGATCGCGCTTAGTTCCTCGGCTGAAATTGCGCGATCGATGCGAATGCCTGGATCTTGCGCGGCGATTTTTTCTTTTCCGGTGCGTGCTGCTCGATCTTCCGTTCTTGAAAGGGCTTGCTGAAATTCAGAGAGTTTTTGATTGGCTCGCTTGCGGTTTGGATCAGATTTCGGCACTTGTTTGAGCGCTGTGATCGCACTCTTCCACCGACTCGCAACCAGTTGCCAATCCTCCGGAGACTGCGCCGATTGACTGATCGTGCGGGCACTTGCCGCTCGATCGAGCGCCGTTTGATAGAAATCTTCAGTCGGTGCCGCAGGAGTGGCGACCGTTTGAACCGGAGAAGACGAAACCTGTGGAGAAACTCGCTGTGTCGATCGCTCCTGACTACACCCCGCTGCAATCGCCGCGAACACGATCGCCGACCTAACCCAAACACCAACTCTGAGCATACTGAGAATTCCAAGGACTCAATCCTGACTGTCTTAGAGTTCCCTAGAATTCTGTGCAAAAGCTTAGAGACCCCTTGCAACCCGCAATAGACATGATAATAATGATGAGATCTTTGTAATTGACTGTGTTTATGTCCTCTGCTCAACCTGCGTTACTTGTGCTGGCTGATGGCACAACTTATCAGGGTTACTCGTTCGGTGCAACGGGAACCACGATCGGAGAAGTCGTGTTCAATACCGGAATGACGGGTTATCAAGAAGTCATGACTGATCCAAGCTATCGGGGTCAGATTGTGACATTCACCTATCCAGAACTGGGCAATACGGGGGTAAATCCCGACGATGAAGAATCCGACGTGCCGCATGTCCGGGGCGTGATTGCCCGAAATATTTGCGAACGTCCGAGCAACTGGCGATCGACGCAATCCCTGCCCGACTATCTCAAACAGCACCACTTACTCGGCATCTACGGCATCGATACTCGTGCCCTAACGCGAAAACTACGATCGGCGGGTGCAATGAACGGCGCGATTTCAACCGAAGTGCTCGACCCCAGCGAACTGCTCGAACAAGTGCAGAACGCACCGAGCATGGCAGGATTGAACCTCGTCAAAGAAGTTAGTACGACCCAAGTTTACGAATGGTCAGAAAAAACCGAGACGATTTGGGAATTTAGCTCGACTGCTCCGAGCCTTGAAGACCCGATGACTGTGGTTGCGATCGATTTCGGCATCAAGCGCAATATTCTGCGACGGCTTGCGAGTTATGGCTGCCGTGTGATCGTTGTTCCGGTCAACACTCCGCCTGAAGAAGTCCTTAAGTATAATCCAGACGGAATCTTTCTCTCAAACGGGCCGGGCGATCCGGCTGCTGTCACCGAGGGCATCGAAACTACAAGAGCACTCTTGAAGGCTGAGAAGCCCGTTTTCGGGATTTGTATGGGACACCAAATTCTCGGCTTATCACTGGGTGCCGAAACCTTTAAGCTTAAGTTCGGACATCGCGGCTTGAATCAACCCTGCGGTCTGACCCAGCAAATCGAAATCACCAGCCAAAATCACGGTTTTGCGCTCGCTGCCGATTCGCTCCCGGATGCCTCGGTCGAAATCACTCACCTGAATCTCAACGATCGCACCGTTGCCGGATTACGGCATAAAACCCTGCCGATGTTCTCAGTGCAGTATCATCCGGAGGCGAGTCCTGGGCCACACGATGCTGATTATCTATTTGAAAATTTCGTGCGATCGATGCGCGAACATAAACAATCAGAAATCAGGCAATAGAAAATATTGCTGCAACGGTGTATACTGGAGCGTCAAATTAAATTTAGAGTTTAAACGCGGTAGGAGGGGGCTATTCCTGAGCAACTAACCCTAACAGTCAGTCTTCGAGGCACACGCGAAGTTAGGGACAATACATATCAACTCTTTCGCCTCGTCGGGCAACTTGATGCTTTTTCTGAACCAACCTTCCGGAAGGTTCTGACAAAATGCGTTGAAGATGGCCCTAAACACGTCATTTTAGATCTGTCTAAAATTGACTTTGTTGATAGTTCCGGTCTGGGCGCTTTGGTGCAAGTTGCCAAAAAAGCGCAGCAGGCATCGGGAACCTTACAGATTGTGACGAATGCGCGAGTCACACAGACGGTCAAGCTTGTTCGTTTAGAACAATTTTTGGCGCTGCAACCGTCCGTGGAAACCGCGATCGAGAATGTTCAATCTGCCTAAGTCGCATCATCTCAGAAAAGAACCGCTGTCCAAATGGTTGGATAGTCGGTTTTTTTCGTAGTCTGTTACGATAAAAAAGCGTCTTACGGAGTCGGAAAAGATGTGATCTCATCGAATGAGTTAGGGGTTCTAGAATTATCTACAGGCTTGCCTGCGCCATCGATGTCTGAGATCCAGCGGCTCTCTCCGGCTGCGTTCGCATATTTAGGCGATGCAGTTTACGAACTGTATATTCGGAGGCGTTGTCTGTTGCCACCGAAGCGTTCTGAAGTCTATCATCAACAAGTTGTGTCGAACGTGAGGGCAGAAACCCAAGCCTTGCACCTGCGATCGCTCATGCCCCATTTAAGCGAGTCTGAACATGAGTTTCTCAAGCGGGGACGCAATGCTGCTGTAAATCGCCCAAAACGACTTGACCCCGAAATTTACCAACACGCCACCAGCCTAGAAGCCCTAATTGGCTATCTGTATTTGACTGACCCTGCCCGCTTGTTTGAATTGTTAGGGTTTCTCAACCTTAAGTAAAAAATTAGAAAAAGCGAGATTTGACGCGATCGCTTTTCTTTGTCGTCTTTTTGCCTGTTCCTTCTGCCTCTTCAACCAGGATTAAATTACTATGGCTACTCCCAATAACCGCAACGCTGGCTCACAGGGTCGGTCAAATCGTGACTTTGGCGGTAAAAAACCCAATTTCAAAAAGTCGGGCCATCCCAAACGCAACAGCGAGGGAAGCTTTGATCGCCCTAAAACTGACGATCGCCGATTTGAAAAGCGCGACCGCAACTTCGATGGGGATCGAGATCAGCGCAGTGCCGGTGCTGACGGCTCTAATCGGGGTCGCTCAGACTCAAGCGGTGAAAGACGCTACGAACGCAAAGAAAGAAGTTTTGATCGTCCCAGAAACGACGATCGACGATTTGAGAAGCGCGATCGTCCTAGAGATGATTTCAATGGAGAGCGACGCGGACGGGATTCTGATCGTCCGAGGGGCGAATTCAACGGAGAACGAAGAGAGCGGAATTTCGATCGCCCCAACGGTGAAAGACGCAGCTTCGATCGTCCGAAAGGCGAATTTAATGGAGAACGAAGAGAGCGGAACTTCGATCGCCCAAATGGTGAAAGACGCAGCTTCGATCGTCCGAAAGGCGAATTTAATGGAGAACGAAGAGAGCGGAACTTCGATCGCCCAAATGGTGAAAGACGCAGCTTCGATCGTCCGAAAGGCGAATTTAATGGAGAACGAAGAGAGCGGAACTTCGATCGCCCAAATGGTGAAAGACGCAGCTTCGATCGTCCGAAAGGCGAATTTAATGGAGAGCGGAAGTTTGACCGTCCTTGGAATGGCGGCAGTGCGAGATTTGAGAAGCGCGATAGCTTCGCTCCCCGCAAACCCGACCATTTAGCCGATCAAGCTCGCGATGATATCCCGCAGCACTTTGTGTCGCATGATGAGCCGTTCGAAAGCAATGAAACTCCCGATCTGATCTATGGTCGTCATCCGGTATTGAGTGCGCTGCAAGGGGAGCGATTGCTTAATCGCATCTGGATCACCGAGAAGCTTCACTATGATCCCCGCTATCTTTCATTGCTGAATCAAGCGAAAGCAAACGGAACAGTCATCGATGAAGTGACACCAAAACGACTAGATCAGCTAACCTATGGTGCAAATCATCAGGGGATCGCAGCACAAATTGCAGCTTATGAGTACACTGATCTTGGTGACTTGATTGTTCGTGCCAAAGCTGCAACTGATCAGCCTGTGATCGTGGTTGCAGATAGCATTACTGACCCTCACAACTTAGGTGCAATTATCCGGACGGCTGAGGCGTTAGGAGCACAAGGAATCGTGATTCCGCAGCGTCGTGCGGTAGGCGTAACTTCAACGGTGATGAAAGTGGCAGCAGGCGCGATCGAAAAGCTTCCTGTAGCTAGAGTGGTCAATCTGGCTCGTGCACTGGAAGACCTCAAAGCGGCTGGATTCTGGATTTATGGCACAGCTTCCGAATCAAGCCAGCCAGTTCATACCGTCAAATTTGCTAAAGCCTCGGTGTTGGTTGTTGGTGCAGAAGGGGAAGGTTTAGGATTGATGACGCAGCGTGGATGCGATGTACTGGTTTCAATTCCACTACAGGGCACTACGCCTAGCCTCAATGCCTCAGTTGCAGCAGGAATGGCACTCTATGAGGTGTACCGTCAACGCTGGGAGAACACCATCCATCTGGATGGATTTAAGACATCGATCGGATTGAAAAATCAAGTGTGACGGAGTATAAAGAGACTTGAACTCCGATTTGGAGCATCAAGCACAACAATCTCCCAGCATTCTGTTGCAAGATTGAATCTGATGCACTGGTAGCTTTCCCCTCTGACGATGTTCGCTGCGGATTGCAGGCCGTTCTTTGATTGAATTAGCTAGCTTATGAATGAACTCTTGACAGGTTTTCTTAGCTCGATCGGTCTTGCTTGGTGGGTTGAGATCACGACTGATAGCCCCCGATGCGTCTACTATTTCGGCCCTTTTCCCAACAAGAAAATGGCTCAAAGTCACCAGTCGGGCTATCTCGAAGATTTGGAGCGCGAAGGCGCGACCAACATCAAAATCACGGTCAAGCGCTGTAAGCCCTCGAATCTCACAATTTACGATGAGAAAGCGGATGTGGGGTTTAACAAGATGCCCGGTGTTTTGAGCGGTCAGTATTAAACATAAGCTGGCAAAGCGCTTGGGAAAGACGCGATCGCAAATCGCGTCTTTCCAACTACTGACACACTTCGGACTGATACACTTCGGGATGTCGATCAAGCCATTGATCGATATCCGTTAGAATTTGATTCGGAATTTCCCACGGCAGCAGGTGTGCTGTGTCGGAATAGACTTTACATTCACAGTTCGCCAGATGTTTTGCGGTTTCAAGACTTGACGCTGCGGTAATGTGGCGATCATGTTCACCCGCTAACATCAGCACCGGACAGGTAATCTTTTCAAAGTTTTGCACTCGATAATACCCTTCGCTTAGTGCTGCATTCAGCGCTCGATTTGCAGCGACTGAGGTATTCAGAAAAGCATAGACTGCATCACTCGCGATGTATCGGTAGGTTGCGGGGGTGTGTTGCTGAATGAGGTGCCGGAAGAGCGATCGCTTTGCAAAGGTGTCAATATTCCAGCGCCATCCAGGTTTAATCACATTCAACAAGGCAGCGATCCCAGTATAGAGATTGTCTTGCAGGCTAATTCGAGGATGATTTCCCCAGGGGCGCGCAGACGTAGCAACGAGAATCAAACCGCTCACTTTTTCGGGGAAGCGGGCGGCAAGTTCGAGCGCAACAATTCCACCGAGCGACCAGCCGAGGATTAAGGCACGATCGATGCCGTACTGCTCCAACACCCCTTGCAAATCATCCAGGTGATCGAGCATGACAAAATTGGCGCGAGTTTTTGACTGACCATAGCCGCGTAGGTCGGGCGCGATCGTTTGAAACCGCTTTGATAAATGTTGAGTAAATACGCTCATACTGCGACCCGATCCCGGATGTCCATGTAGACAAACGATCGGATAGCCCGCTCCATCAATCCATACCTTTAAAGAAAATCGATTCATTTCTACCCCTAATTCTCAACGTTCGCTTCCCGCTCTCCGATATCATGAGAGACGAATACTCGCAAACAAACTGGTGTTATGGCAACGGAAGAAACCAAGCCTCAAGGCGAATCGGAACTCCCCCCGACGGTGGGCGAAAATGTACCCGATGTCGTCAAAGAAAACCTGCATGGGGAAGATGTACCCACCACCACGGAGATTCCGACGGCAAACGCACCTGATCCCACTGCCGTAAATGCTGGAGATAATCCTAACGCAGCGAATCCCGCAACCGGAAAGGCTCCAAAAGAAGATGCGGGAATCAAGCCTGCGAAGGCGAAGAAAGAAAAGGCTCCAGGCGTTGAGGATAAGCCTTTCGGTGACTTTATTCAACAAGATTATTTGCCTGCTTTGAAGCAAGGATTAGAGAACCTGGGAACGCGATCGCTGGAACTGCATTTCGAGAAGCGCAAGATTCCAATTAAGGGTTACGACCAAGCGCCGGAGTGCTGGCAGGTGATTGGCAAATGGCAACCGAGCTATAAGCAATTGCGGGAATTTAATATCTATTTTTTCGATGAAAATATCAATGGTTTGAAAGGATTTGCTTGTGCAGAGGGCGATCGTCTTAGCACTCTGGAATCTTTTTTGATTGATGAGCGCAAAGTTACGCTAGATCTGCTGGTGTTTGGTACAGTTCAACGCCTGAACGGTCAGAAGTGGTTAGCTCGCAACTAAGATGAAAGCTTAGAAAGCCCTCGATCGTGAGTTTCCGATCGAGGGCTTTTTGCGGGGTTCTGGCGATCGGCTGATCTATTCTGGTGGGGAAAAGCTGAAGTAGACTGCAATGGAGCTAGAAGCATTATTAGAACAGCGTCGATTGATTCGGGCGATCGGGTTTGATGATGCACCGTTTATCCGCAAGTCCGGAGAACCTGTGTCGATCGCGGGCGTGGTTTGTGCCGGGACACGATTTGAGGGGATGTTGTGGGGGCAGATTGAGCCGGATGGTTGGAATGCCACCGAGACGATCGCAAACATTCTGTTAAACAGTAAGTTTTTACCCCAAGCTCATATTGTGCTGCTCGACGGAATTTCGCTAGGGGGCTTTAATGTGGTGGATTTGCCTGCATTATCGGGTGAGATCGATCGTCCCTGCGTGAGCGTAATGCGTCGCTATCCGAAGTTAGAGAAGGTTGAATACGCGCTTAGACGATTGCCAGAGCCAGAACGCCGATTAAAGTTGATTGCGCGAGCGGGGGAAATCTATCAATCGCCGCCATTTGTGTTTCAAGTTCAGGGTGCAGCACCGGACACGACAGCGCGAGTGTTGGCGAGATTAACCGATCGGGGTCATGTTCCCGAAGCCCTAAGATTAGCGCATCTAATTGCTTCGGCTGTTATTAACGGCGAAAGTGGTCATCAGGCGTAAATCCGATCCCGGTTGTGAGGTGCGAGTAAGTTTTGGGAATCGCTATCGATCGGAATGATCCCACCTGGATTAAGCGGAAATAGATTACCGTAATAGTCTCGTTTTATCGCTTGTAAGTCGCACGTTTCCGCAACGCCAGGAAGCTGATAAATATCTCGAACATACGCGCCTAAATTTGCATAATCTTGAATGCGGCGGCGGCTACACTTGAAAATGCCGTAATAAGCAGCATCAAAGCGAGATAGCGTTGTAAAGAGGCGAATATCTGCAAGCGTTAGAGTATCACCACAGAGGTAGCGATTTTTTTCTAATGTGTTGTCGATCGTATCCAGCGTTGTAAATAACTCGTTGCAAGCGGATTCATAAGCAGCTTGTGTTTGAGCAAATCCACACCGATAAACGCCATTGTTGACTGGATTATAAGTTTTTAGATTCCAGCGATCGATCTGATCGCGTAATGCTTCTGGATATAAATCAATTTCTGGATGCGCTGCAAATTCGTTCAACTCAGCATTGAGCATCACAATAATTTCAGAACTTTCATTATTGACGATCGTATTTGTTTCACAATCCCACAGCACTGGAACGGTCGATCGCCCTGTATACCCTGGTTTTGCTAACCGATAGAGTTCCGTTAAAGTAGAGCAGCCAAACTCAGGTTTCTCTAAAATCCAGCCGCCATTCTCCGGAGAAGGAGAGACGATTGAGACCGCGATCGCGGCTTCCAATCCTTTCAGCGATCGTGTGACTAAGGTGCGATGCGCCCAAGGACAACTCATTCCCACGAATAGCTTATAGCGTCCTGAAGCGGCGGGGTAATTCTCTGATCCAATGCGATCCCGAAACTGGCTTTCAGGACGAGTATAAGCACCAGACGCATCACGCGGCGCAAGTTTGGACATCATAATCCGCCACATCGTCGTCCAAACAAAACGCCCTAGTTGAATGATCAGCTTTGGAGGCATAGGATGAGACCAGCGCAATAATTCAAATTATGGATAATAAGCCGAAAAATGTAATTGATGTTGATGCTGGAACTTTATTAGTTGTTGCAATCGCAGTTCTACTGATCCCGCTATTGCTGGCAGGCTTCTTTTCGCAATAAAAACCGAGCCCCTCTGTAAGACTGAATCCAATTCACAGAACCCAATCCGACAAAGGGGACAGATTAGTGCGAGAGCCGATTATCGTGCAATTTTCACCGGAGTCCGGTTTGCTCTGACATCAAACTCAGCTTTCTGAATCAGCGATCGACCCGTCATTTCTTCAGGAATCGGTAGTCTCAGAATATCGAGAATGGTTGGTGCGACATCCGCTAATCGTCCATCATCTCGTAGTGACACTTCAGTTCCATGTCCCGGAATCTTTAAGCCTTCGCCTTCCACCAGAATGAAGGGAACGGGGTTTGTCGTGTGAGCCGTCCAGGGATTGTGATTTTCGTCGTACATCTGTTCAGCATTCCCGTGGTCGGCTGTGATCAACGCAGTTCCGCCTGCGCGATTAATCGCTTCGAGCAAGCGGCCCAAGCACCGATCGACCGTTTCAAGCGCCGTAATCGTCGCTTCGATCTGTCCTGTATGTCCGACCATATCAGGATTGGCGTAATTAAGAATGATCATTGAGTAGATGCGTTTCTCAATGGCTGCGATCGCGCCTTCGGTAACTTTTTCGGCTGACATCGCAGGTTTTTTGTCGTAGGTCAGCACCATCGGACTTGGCACTAGCTCCCGATCTTCTCCGGGGAAAGGCTCTTCTAGCCCACCGTTGAAGAAATACGTCACATGAGCATATTTTTCCGTTTCAGCGGTGCGGAGTTGGCGTAATCCATGCCGCGCAACGACCTCGCCCAAAATGTTGTTAAAGTTCTGCGGCTCAAACGCAACTTTGACCGAAAGCGAAGGATCATACTGCGTAAAAGTGACAAACGAGAGCGGCGAAATCTGTGATCGCTCAAATCCATTGAACTTGGGATCAACGAATGCTTGAGTGAGTTGACGCGCCCGATCGGGACGGAAATTGAAGAAAATTACCCCGTCTCCCGGTTCCACGGCTCCCGGTGCAATCCGCACCGGTTCGACAAACTCATCGGTTACACCTGCCGCATAGGAAGCCTTCAGCACCTCGATCGCGCTTTGCCCAGTGCCTTCGCCGCTCTCGGTCATGACTTTATAGGCTTTTTCAACCCGATCCCAGCGACGATCTCGATCCATTGCATGATAGCGACCACTAATCGTCACAATCCGACCGACACCGAGACGATCGATTTCTAGCTGAAACTTTTGGATCTCTGATAACGCTGACATCGGCGTGGTGTCGCGCCCGTCGGTAATCGCGTGAATGCAGACTTCTTCGATCCCTTGTGCTTTTGCAAGTTCTAGCAATCCGACCAAGTGCGAAATGTGAGAGTGAACCCCGCCCTCTGAACACAAGCCCACGAGATGTAACTTCGTCTGGTGTGAAGACACTTCCTGGCAAATTTCGACTAATTTTGGATTTTGCAGCAGGCTTTTATCTTCGACTGCATCAGAAATTCTGACCAATTCTTGAGGAACGACGCGCCCTGCGCCTAAATTGAGGTGTCCGACTTCCGAATTGCCCATCTGACCGTCTGGCAATCCGACATCTTTTCCAGATGTGCGAATTAGCGTGTGAGGATACGCTGCCCACAAGCTATTCATGACTAGCGTATTGGCTTGCGCGATCGCATTTCCATCGCGGCTCTCGCGGTAGCCCCAGCCATCCAGAATAACAAGCACCACAGGAGAAACAGGCGGTTGCCCCATATTGTTCTGCCCTTTCACTGAAATATTCTCCGCAAATCATACCATTGCTATCGTGACCATTCCCTTTTCCATGCCCCTGAAGATCCTTAATCAGTTATTTTATTAATGATTTCTTAAGAATCCTATCAGTCCAACAAATCACAGCAGGGAATTCACCCAACAATGAATGGCTTGCTATCAGTCAACATTCTCATAGCAAACCATCTATCGCGAGTTCTTATTTTTTGAATAGTAGCGGGTTTCGCCAAAAATTACGCGCTTTTTTGAGCTTTTTTTTCCTTCTCTTTGGCTTTTTGTTTAGTGCGTTTTTCAGCAACTTTCGCGGCTTTTTCAGCCTCGATTGCAGCTAGCTTTGCTTTCTCTTTTTCTTCAGCGACTTTCTCTAAATAATAGTGGTAATCGCCTCGGTACAGGCGGAGTTCACCGTCTCGAATCTCAACAATTTTATTTGCAGTTTTCGAGATGAAATAGCGATCGTGCGACACAATTACAACGCTGCCATCATAGTTCTGAATGGCTTCTTCCAGCATTTCTTTGGCTGGAATATCTAAGTGATTGGTCGGCTCATCAAGAATGAGTAAATTGGCGGGTTGAAGCAGCATTTTTGCCAGTGCCAGCCTCGCTTTTTCGCCACCGCTGAGCGCTTCTACTCTCTTAAAAACGGTGTCACCACTGAACAGAAATCGCCCTAAATGTGTACGAACTTCCTCATTTTTCCAGTCCGGAACTTCATCGTGAATCGTGTCGATCACGGTTTTGTTTAAATCTAGCGCTTCGGCTTGGTTCTGCTCGAAGTAACTGGGAATTACGTTATGATCCCCTAACTTAACGGTGCCCTCGACAGGTTGTTCGCTTCCGGTCATCAGATGCAGCAGCGTTGATTTTCCGGCTCCATTCGGCCCTAAAATCGCGACGTGATCCCCACGTTCGATGAGCAATTCTGCTCCTAAAAATAGGATTTTATCGCCATACATATGCGTGAGATCTTCGATGATCACCACTTCGCGACCGCTTCGAGACGCAGGCGGAAAACGGAAATGTAGGGTTCTGACATCAGAATCGGGAGCTTCAATCCGCTCGATTTTGTCGAGTTGTTTTTCTCGGCTTTTTGCCTGAGTGCTACGGGTGGCGCTGGCACGGAAGCGCTCGACAAACGCTTGCTGCTTTTCTAATTCCTTTTGCTGCCGCTCAAACGCACTCAGTTGCGCGTCTCGTTGTTCTTGCTTTTGTTGCAGATAAGCGGAGTAATTGCCAAGGTACGTTGCCGATATGCCGCGCTCGGTTTCTACAATTTGGGTACAGAGGCGATCGAGAAATTCGCGATCGTGCGACACAATCACCATCGGAGTCGATAATTCCTTGAGGTAGTTCTCCAGCCATTCGATCGTCTCCAAATCCAAATGGTTGGTCGGCTCGTCAAGCAGCAGCAGATCCGGAGATTGCAGCAGAATTTTTCCTAAGCTCATTCGCATTTGCCAGCCGCCGCTAAATGCACTGACTAAACGGTCGCCATCATCGGGATCAAATCCCATTTCTGGCAGAATCTTCTCGATTCGAGTTTCTAAGCCGTACCCATCCATCGCCTCGAATTGACGCTGCAAGCGATCCATTTTGTTCAGCAGCTTGTCTAATTCTTCGGGGGTCGCGGTTTCCATCGCACAATGAACTTGGGTAAGGGCCTCATGCACTGCGTTGGCTTCCTTGAACGCCCGCCAAAATTCTTCGCGCACGGTTCGAGTTGGATCGACTTCAAATTCTTGCGTAAGATAAGCGATGTGCAGACTGGCAGGGCGGATGACTTCTCCGTCAGTCGGTTCGATCTCGCCTGCAATGATTTTTAGCTGAGTAGATTTGCCTGCTCCGTTCACGCCAACCAGACCGATGCGATCGCCCGGTTTAACCTCCCAATTCACATCTTTAAGAACTTCGCCAGTCGAATAAATTTTGCTGACGTGCTCTAGTCGCAACATAAGAAACTCCAAGGGTTAGGAATGCAGGCAAGTTTTAAAATCTTAACAAACCCTAACCCAATTCGATCTTTAAGTTGCGAACTGTTTCGGTAGCGTGAATGATCCGTCTGCATTCGGCGGAAAGTCAACGATCTGCACGATCGCCTCTGTATTCAGTTCACCATAAAGATGCGGAAACTCTCCGACTCCTTCGACCGCTTCATATTCGATTTCTGCACGAACGCGATCGGGATCAATCACGAGCAAAACCAATGAAGTTTTTCCCCGATAAAATTGATTTGCAACCCAAATCACTTGATCCGGTGTGGAGCAGTGAATAAATCCTTCCGTCTCAAGCGAATCAGCCCGATAGGCTCCGGATTGTTGAGCCGCAATTGCAGCATCGCGCTCTGTAATGTGCAGGAGCATTAGTTTATTGATCCCATTGATCCCAAGGTGAGAAGCGAGAGGGAGAAGGTGTTAAAAAATGAAGTCGGAGCCTCTTTCGGTTTGGGTGCGCTAATGCCTGCGAACAATGTTAGAAGCGCAGTAATGACGATCGCTTGTAGAAGTTTTTCTAGCATCTCGAACCTCGCTCAATTTTCAGGAAGGCAAGTCGTGCATCTACCTTTTGAATGATCTTACCCACATTTGATGCACATCGCGTATCTTTAGAGTCTTATAAGTTTGCAGGCAATGGAGTGAGCTGACTCACTTTAGGTTGGTGAAAATAAGTCAGGTCAGCAAACAGAGAACAGAAGAAATGAGTGAGGACAAAACTGTAACTTAAGGTGAAGGATTGCAACGAATTTCTAACATAAAGCCATCCGGATCGTAGAAATAAATTCCGCGTCCGGTTGGGCGAGACACAGGGCCGTGGTCGATCTCCACGTGATAGTGATGCAGCACTTCAACAGCCCGATCGAACAACTCCGGTGCGATGTCAAACGCAAAATGATTCATTCGGGTAAAGCCTTTTTTGGGATCGGGATCAGGCGGAGTTAAATCGGGTTCCCAAAACAAATCAATAATGGTGCCATCTGGTGTTTTAAAGTTGGCAACTTTCCCAGAAGCAACTGCGTTTTTCAGCGTTTCGGGAACTTCTGATCCAGTGAGTTCATGCAAGCCTAAAACTGTGCCGTAAAAATGGCGAGATGCTTGCATATCTTTGACGTTCAGGGCGAGGTGATGCACCTGACGTAAACAGCCTGCTAAGGAAATGAGCGATTCGGAAGTAGAGAGCATAATTAACACCGCATTTTTTAATGTTCTAGCGTGTCTCGACGATCGTTTTCAATCCGGTGACAAGTCGCTGAATGCCTTCGATCGCGGTTTCTTTTTCGAGTGCGCCATATCCCACACGCAAATAACAACCATTTTCTAGTCCAAAGGTAAACCCTGGAAGTACAGCAACTCGGTGATCTTGAATCAGTCGTTTTACGAGTTCCATTGTGTCTAGTTCGGTGTGAACTTTGAGCAGAAAATAGAATGCGCCATCTGCTTCTGGAACGGTGCAGAAATGACGAATCGATTCGAGTTCAGCTAAAACAATGTCGCGGACTTGAGAAATGAATACAAGTTTTTCTTCGCAGTACGATCGTCCTGCCTGCAATGCTCCTAGTGCCGCATATTGAGAAACCACAGCAGGACAAATCACATTCGTATCCTGAATTTTCTGCACTGATTCTAGCAAGTAAGCCGGAATGACCATATATCCGATGCGCCAACTGGCAAAGCCATAAGCTTTAGACAAACTAAAGATTGAGATCGTATGGTTAGCACTATCGCCAATGCTGGCGGCAGAGAAATGATCAACGCCATAAGTGAAATATTCGTAAGCTTCATCGGTAATGTGAAAGCAATTCGATTCACGACACAATTGATTCACTTCTCGCAGTGCAAATTCGGAGTACACTGCACCTGTTGGATTATTTGGAGAAATGGTGACGATCGCACGAGTTCGATCTGTGATGGCAGCTCGAATTAAATCAGGCTGAAGCTGATAATTTTCATCTGTTGGCACTAACACAGCTCGACAACTCGCAATCTCGATCGCCATTTCGTGATTGAAATAGAACGGAGTTTGCAGAATGATCTCATCACCGGGATCAGTAATCGCTAAAACAACATGCAGAAACGCCATATTGCTGCCTGCGGTGACAACAATTTCTCGATTAGTCAAATCAATCTTGTTTTCAGTGGTTAATTTCTGTGCGATCGCCGCTTTCAATGCTGGAATTCCCTCAACCGCTTGATATTTGTGATTCGCTGGGTTGCTGAGAAACGTGGTGATTTGATCGATCGCGCTTTGAGGCGGCGGATAGTTCACCACACCTTGACCGAGTGAAATCGTACCAGGGTGTTGCCGGATCAGTTCACCGACGATCGGGATAATCGGCGATTGAACTGCTTGCATCCGAGAGGGAAGACGATTGAAATTCATGAGAATTGACAACGCTAAGCCCTATCATGGTATCGAACATTCCTTCGGCAGTGAGCTATGGCGCAAGAGCAAAAAGATCAAGAACATCCGTTGTGGAAGACCGATCGCGAGATTGTGAATGGTTTACTGAGCGGTGAAGCGACCGATTTGAATCTTGCTGAACTCGCGCGACTTCGCATTCGCTACAATGGCTTTCCTGGAGCGCGAGACATTCAAGCGGATTTAGACAAAGTTCTCAAACAGTGGAACTTAACCGAGGATGTGTTGTTTGAAAAAACTCGCAAAATTCATGCAGAATCCCAACCGTATAAAGGGCGCGGTGCAAAACGCGACGATTGGAGCTAAGCAAAAATTTTCCAGGTTTCGTTCTCGATCAAAATGTAAATCCCTAACCCAATCAGCACGATCGGCACCAAAATTCGGTTGTATTGTTCCAGCACAGGCGAGATCGCTGGATGACGCGATAACCAGTCGGCAACTCTACACCACACCGCAACCAAGCTAAAAAATACGGTCAACACAATCATCATTCGCTGTAACTCTAAGCTGGCAAACAGGGGAATGTAGGTTGCAATATTGTCTCCACCGTTTGCAAACGTGACGATCGCAACACTTAGGATCTGTGGCTGAAAAAATCGCAATAAAACCTTCGTGACTGGGTGATCCGGTAGCGTTGCGCCTTGAATTTCACCTTCTTCCTCTCGGCTTACGATCGCCCGAATTCCCAGACAAATTGGCAGAACTCCTAGCAGACCAATCCAAGTCTGCGGGATCAACAATCCACCTAAAAATCCCAATAAGCTACACCAAACAATTCCGGCAAATCCTAAATACTGTCCTAAATAGATGTGTGCTCTTGTAAAAGACGAATTGACCTGAGTAAAGAACAGCATCAGGACAAACAAATCATCGATATTCGTCGCCGCAAACGCGATCGCCCCTGTTAAAACAGTCGAGAGAAACCAGAGCATCAAGCAAGACACCTTACAATCTGAAATCAACGGTATCAGACTTAGGAACCCCCATGATGCACGGCTTTATTCCCAGCGATCGCTATTTTCCCTATCTCAGTTGGACAGATATCGAATCAATGCCCAACAAAGAGAACGTTGTAATTGTGCAGCCGATCGGCGCGATCGAGCAGCATGGCGCACATTTACCGTTAGCGGTGGATTCTGCTATTAGTGTCGCTGTCTTGGGTAAAGCATTATCTCAACTTGATCCCAACATTCCCGCCTATGCTTTACCGCCTTTGTACTATGGCAAATCAAATGAACATTGGCACTTTCCCGGAACGATCACACTCAGCACTCAAACCCTACTCGCAGTTCTAATTGAAGTTGCAGAAAGCATTTATCGGGCTGGATTTCGTAAGCTAGTATTCATCAATTCCCACGGAGGGCAGCCGCAAATTCTTGAAATCGCTGCCCGTGATTTGCACCAGCAATACGAAGACTTTGCATTGTTTCCATTATTTACTTGGAAAGTTCCCACGATCGGCGCGATTGCATCTGAACTCTTCAGCGAAAAAGAACTCGAACTTGGAATTCATGCAGGCGATGTTGAGACGAGTTTGCTACTTTCAATCCTGCCGGA
Organism: Leptolyngbya sp. AS-A5; assembly: GCF_039962495.1. Classification (NCBI taxonomy): domain Bacteria; kingdom Bacillati; phylum Cyanobacteriota; class Cyanophyceae; order Leptolyngbyales; family Leptolyngbyaceae; genus Leptolyngbya; species Leptolyngbya sp. AS-A5. Next base: position 41,211 of record NZ_JAMPLL010000011.1, read on the forward strand.
TCAAGTGAAAATGGAACGCGCTAAAGCCGAATATCCGCTGGGTGAACCGCAAGCAGGGGTTCTCAGCATGGAAGGAGCGCTTCCGTTTGCCTGGATGACTCGTGATCTGAGCCGCAGCGGTGTGTTGGGCGATCCCACAACTGCCACAAAAGAAAAGGGCGATCGCATTCTCACCGCTCTAGTGAATGGATGGGTACAAGTCCTCGAAGATGTTTATCAATTTTCATTACCAACTGCGTGGAAGTGTGAATAAGTTGAAGTATTTGTCGCAAATAGGATTGCACTTCTCCAGACCTCAGTAAAATTGGAGACAAATCGCACAGCTTATCTGGAGGTTTGTATGGCAGATGCGATCGTTGTTCCCGTTCGTCAAGTGTTGCAGACAAGGCAGGAACTTGATGAGGCAGTCAGAAACTACATTACAAGTGATTGGCAAGGCGAAGAACTACTTCTGCGTTGGCAAGCGATTCGCGACGCTTCACTCGCACAATTGGCGGATTCTGACCCGTTCGCAGTTCCAGGAGAAGATAGTTATTAGAGCAGACTGATTGTAAAGATTCGCGGATGAATCTGATCAATTGCAAGAGCAGCAGAAATACTTTTGAGGTGTACCTTACCCGGATTTTATCTCAACGGATCGCTTCTAGAATTGTCTGCGTCAACACAAGAGCAAACGGCTTCTAGAAAGAGACCTTACTCTCACTGGGGTTTTCCGATAGCTTAATTTAGAGCTGTCGGGAACAACCGCGCAGATCTCTGGCTGCACCAAGCGGTGCAGCCACGACTCAGCCCACTCTAAAAGGCAACCTTCGCTTAGATCAAACAGACACGGTTTTCATGGCAGAGCGTCAAGAGAGGTAGAGGCCAAGACCTGCCATAAACTCCCTATTTCAAGAATTCAACGAGTTGGGCTAACTTATCCCATGCTGCACCAGACTTAACGATTTCTCTTGCTTGATCAATTCCCTGCTCATACGACTCTACCGCCTGTCCCACACGCAGCGCTAATGCCGCATTCAAAGTCACAGCATCTTGTTGAGCTTGCGTTCCTTTCCCTTGCAGCACCGATCGTAAGATCTCCGTATTCACAGAGATATTCCCTCCTCGCAGGGCATCGGTTGCGGCTTTCTGCAATCCAAGCGCTTGGGGATCGATCGTCGTCAGTTCCACCGCTTGATTGTTCAATACTGCAATGTCAGTCAGATCGCTCAAGCCTGCTTCATCGAGTCGCTCCCTGCCGTGCAGCACGATCGCAGATTCCTTGCCCAATAGCTTTAATGCTTCTGCGATCGGCTCTAACAGCGCAGAACTATACACTCCGATCACTTGTCCTGTCGGCTGTAACGGATTCACCAACGGGCCTAGCAAATTAAACACTGTCCGCACTTTCAGCGTTCTTCGCATCGGCGCCACGACCTTCAGCGCCGGATGCCAACCCGGAGCAAATAAAAACGTGATGCCCACTTCTGATACTGCCGCCTGGATTCGCTCCGGGTCTGCACCCAAATTCACGCCCAACGCTTCGAGAACATCTGCTGATCCCACTAAACTCGATGCCGATCGATTGCCATGCTTTGCCACTCGTAGTCCGGCTGCTGAAGCCACAAACGCCACGGCAGTTGAGATATTGAATGTAGAAGCACCATCGCCACCCGTTCCGCACGTATCGATCAGAGAAAAATTGGGGCGCTCGATCGACTGGGCTTGCGACTGCAATACTTTCGCCATTCCCGCGAGTTCTGGCGCTGAAATACCTTTTGCCTGCAACGCCACTAAAATTGCACCCGATAAAACTGGGGGAATCTCATCATTGAGCCATCCCTGCATCAACGTTGAAGCTTGATTGAGCGAGAGCGAGTCGCGATCGAGAAGCTGCTGAAGTAATTCAGACCATTGTGCGGTTTCTAGAGCCGGGGTAGTCATAGGTCAGGAGGGAGAACGATTCAAATCCTGTAGAAAATGATCTCACGCAATGGTTTTCTTGAAGCTTCTTCCTTAAAATTTGCAAATTAGGGTGTGATTTAGATCGCAAAGTAGCGCGATCCAAGTCACATTTGATACTCTATAGGCACGGAGAAAAATTCGTCATCCGTGGTGCATCCTTTAAGAAATGTGAGGGGTTTCTTTTGTGCAGATCATTCCCCAATCTAGTCATCTGTTCACCTTGATTGTGCAGCCAAGCGATCGCGAAACGCGTGCGGTGCTGTATCGATTGGGCTTTGAGAAAATCGCAGTCTTGCCGCAACTGCTCTATCGTTCTGTGAGCCAGTTTGAACTGTCGAATCTGTTCGCGGCAATCTGTCAGCACGTCTCGAACCAGGCAAAGGCATTATCTCGATATCTCGTGACGCGATCGGCGCTGGATCTGGAGCATTTATTGAGTGAGTTCCACAGTGCCCAATCGCTCAAACACATGATGCTGCTGGGCAAACACACCTGGTTTTTCCAGGTCTTGTCGAGTCGGCAACTGTTTTTTAACTATCAGCCGATTTTTGATCTGCATTCGGGTCAAGTGGTGGCGCATGAATGTTTAGCCCACGCTCGCAATGAAGAGGGGCAGCTCTTTAACGGACAGCAACTGATTGATGCAGCGTTGATGATGAATTTGACCCGAGAGTTTGATACGCTCGCCCGATCAATGTGCTTTAACACCTTGGCGCAGTGGAATCAGCCGGATCGTCCTACTTTTTTCATTAATGTCTTACCCAACGCGATCGCGCATCATCCCGAATCGCTAGAGCAGAACTTTCAGCAAGTGCTGGATCTCGGCTTGCACCCAGAACAAATCGTGTTTGAACTCACCGAAGTCGAAGCGCTGACTCAGCATCCTAACTTACCGAGAGTGATTGAACAAATTCGGGCAGGCGGGTTTGGGTTAGCGCTGGATGACTTGGGCAGTAATGTGGGAATCGATCACTATTGCACCGAGTTACGCCCGGATGTGATCAAGCTCGATCGACGATTGATTCACCGATGCAGTCGCTACGAAATGAAGCAAGTGATGGTTAAGAGCTTGGTTCAGGTGGCGAAAGAATTTGGCATCACGGTGTTAGCCGAGGGACTCGAAGCTGTAGAAGACATCGAATTTTGTCGATCGATTGGCGTAGATCTGGGGCAGGGATTCGGATTAGGAATGCCGAGTCGAATGCCGATTGTCGCGGGTTCGCTTCAATCTGGCTCAGTGATCGTCGATTCAGTTTCCGTTAATTAGTTCCAAATTCGGGGAGAGCCGCGATAACGCATCTTCCGACGCACGACTAAACTTCGCATCACCTGCGGAATATCGCCGCGATGCCCCATCACAATCACCGCATCGCCTTCGCTTAATACGGTCATTTGTCCCGGATGGGTGATTGTCGTCCCGTCTGCTCGTCGCAGCGCTACGATGATCATCGTGCCGCGTCCCCGCGTTTCAATATCGCCGATCGTCGCCCCAATCATGCCGGACTTTTGGGTAATCGCCAGTTCATCCATCTGAATATCCATCTGTCCAAGCAGTTCATTCAGCGTATTGCGATCGGTACCTTGGCTGAAAAAATCCAGCGTTGCCGGATGCGTGATCATGTGTGCCATCCGCAAAGCGCTAATCGAAGCGGGTAACACCACTTGATTGGCTCCTGCAAGTCGGAGTTTTTTCTCGGTCGAAGGCAGTTCCCCGCGAGACAGAATCAAGAGTTTTGGATTCAGTTCGCGAGCCGTCAGCGTAATGAACACATTCGCTGCATCATCGGGTAGCACCGTCGCCAATGCCCGCGCCGTATTGATTCCCGCTTTATGCAAAACCGTGTCATCGGTCGCATTTCCCAAATACACTAAATAGCCCTGAGATTCTGCTTGCTCGATCCGATCGTCGTTATGATCAATCACCACAAACTTGACTTGAGCATCGGTCAGCTTTTTCGCCAAAATCTGCCCCATCCGACCGAAACCACAAATAATCACATGGTCTTCCAGTGCCTTGATTGTTTGAGACATATGGTTTCTTTGTAAAATCTGCTTGATTTCGCCTTCAGTCACCATCTGGATAAATCCGCCCACGGCATAAACCGCAGACGACGTACCGCTGATGATCACCAGCATCGTAAAAACTTTGAGTTCCGGGGTATTGACGGGACGCACCTCTCCAAACCCCACCCCAAACACCGTAATGACTACCATGTAAAACGCATCGAGTACCGACCAGCCCGCGACAACATAGCCTGCGGCAGCAATCAAGACGGTAATCACAAAAAAGACGACTCCGGTGATGATTCGTCTGAGGGAACCTTGCATAGTCAAGCTTGAGCGTGTTCGCGCTCTCGGTGGCGAAGTGCTTCTATCATCGCAGATTCATCCTCCTTTAGAGTGTTTATTCCGCAACGGTAGATCTACGAATGTTAAATCGGGTGAATCGATCGCAGCCTCGATCTCCAATTCCCCAATAATTGATCTAGACCTTAGAAAAGAACGGTTCACAACCTCCATGCCGAAAACTGTTGCGGAAGCGATGACCCCCAATCCGATCACGGTTCATCCTGAAACCCCGATCAACGACGTGATCAAAATCCTAGCCGAGCGGCATATTAGCGGTCTGCCTGTACTCGATGCCAACGGTCAACTGGTCGGCATCATTTCTGAAACCGATTTGATGTGGCGCGAAACCGATGTCACACCCCCCGCTTATATCATGCTGCTCGATAGTGTGATTTATCTAGAAAATCCAGGGCGGTATGAAAAAGAATTGCATAAAGCGATCGGGCAAACCGTCGGAGAGGTAATGAGTTCGGCTCCAGTCACCACGACTTCAGACACACTCCTGTCCAAAGCGGCCAAGGCGATGCACGACCACAAAATTCATCGATTGCCTGTGCTTGATTCATCCAGTAAGGTCGTCGGCATCTTAACTCGTGGCGATATTATCCGCAGCATGGCAGCAGAGCAAGCTTGATTTATTAGAGATTTGACCCTATGAATACACCAGATTCGATTCGCGACCTATTACAATCTCAAGATTTTGGCGATCGCCTGCGTGGAGTCAATCAACTCAGAACGATTGATCCGGCGATCGCGTTTGAACTCATTCAAATTCCTGTGGCAGACTCCAATGTGCGGGTGCGATATGCTGCGGTTAGTCAGCTTGCGTCGCTGGGGAGCCAAAATCGCGAGGCTGCACTGAGCTTATTAAAAGTGGCGCTGGCAGATGCCGAAGCGGATGTGCAAGCAGCAGCAGCGGACTCGATCGGGGCGCTCAAGCTGACGGAAGCTTATGAACAACTCGAAGCCCTCTACCACAGAACGTCAGAATGGCTGGTCAGTTTCAGTGTGATCGCAGCGCTGGGCGAACTGGGTGAGCCGCGATCGTTTGATTTGCTGAAAGAAGCGCTCGGCTCTAACAGTGAGGTATTGGTCAAAACGGCAGCGATCGGCTCACTGGGAGAATTAGGTGATGCGCGAGCCGTTGAGTTACTTACGCCTTATGCAACCGACCCCGACTGGCAGATTCGCTATCGGGTGGTGCAAGCCCTAGCTCGGTTGAATACACCTGAAGCAAGAGCGACGATCGAAACTCTGACCCACGATGAAACCGAGCAAGTTGCAAGTCACGCAAAACAAGTTTTGGCTGCGTCGTAGCTTTAAAGAATAAAGGTGGCAGATCGCTGATTTATTGCATCCGTGATCGTAGTGACGCGATTAATCGTGTCGCTACGACAAGTTCTACACTTATCGCGCCTTTAAGATGATCACGTTTTTACGAAAACTCAATAGATAAGCTAATCGTTGTGTTCATCGTTGCGCCAGGTTCAACCGAAAGTAATCGATCGCCTGTATTTAAAGCATTGCGAGGAGCGCTCCAAGGTTCTAGACAATAAAAATCCTTGCCTTTCAGCGTCCAAAACACCAGCAAAGGAAATTCATTCGCCGCAGTCAGAGTAATTCGTGTGTGACGGCTTAGATCCGTGACATTCGAGACTTGGCGGCTGATTTGCAGAAACGCCCAATCGATCTCATCCTGAGCGAAATTAAACGTATTGAAGAACGGATAGTGCGCTTGAGTTCTTTGATCTAGAGCATCGTTCGCAGGAATATCGAATCGAAGCTGATGTTTTTCTGGAGCCAAAAAATAGGGATGAAACCCGATCGAAAACGGCATCGGTTTATCTGAGAGATTGCTAATTTGCTGCTCGATCAGTAACGTTTGACCCTGTAATCGGTAAGTAAATACTAACCGGAAGTCAAACGGATAGTGTTCACGAGTTTGAGGGGTACTGGAAAGCCCGATCGTAAAGCTGAGTTCCGCTTCTGTGTTTTGCTCCATCACTTCCCAGGGCAAATCACGAGCAAATCCGTGCTGCTTCAGAGTGTAGGACTGTCCTTTGTAGATGTAAGCATTGTTGGGCAAATTCCCACAGATGGGGAACAAAATCGGAATTCCACCCCGGACTGAAAGCGTGGGATCAGCAAACCGAGCGGTATCCATATACAGGAGTTCGCGTCCCTGAACTTGCCAACTGGTGATAATGCCCCCGCGATCGGGAACGATTTCGAGCTTAGAGTTAGAAGCCCGATCAGACAAGACATAGGTATCGAATTGCTGGCGACGACGTTCAATGGAAAACACAGGCAGATGAATAAATGGTGTTAAGGATAGAGAGCAGCATCGACGATCGTGTCAGTAGGCATTGAGGTTGCATAACGACGACGATCGGGTTCAATGCTTTGACTCGGTGCTGGAGGGTTGAGTCCATCTGAGTCTGTTTGGCGATCGTTTGGATCGTCGGTCGACTGCGGACTGGGTGAAGTAGAGGGCTGAACCTCTGGAGCCGGAGATTCGCGGCTGGGCTGATTGATGAACGAATTTTGATTCCAGGGTTGGTCAGAAGAACTCGGACTTGATTCCGGAGCAGGCGTTAAAGTCGGACTTGCAGAATCGGGGCTCAATTGGGAATCTGAAGGCGTTGACTCTGGGGTTGGTGCAGCCTGATCGGGATCAGAATCAGGTTGAACAGTGCTAGAGGGACTCGGAGATGGGGTATCCGGCTGCGTTATGCTGTTCGATCGCGCATCAATAATCGTGGGCGACTTTAGCGGTTGCTGGAACACATCGGAAACCGATTCGATTTGGTTGAGAATTTCTTGTCCACGATCGCCCGTTGCCACGTGCGGCTGAAATCCTTTAACCTCAACAGGTAGAAGTTCGACTTTCATTTGCCGATCTTTAAGCGCAACCCGCAGCACTGCACTGTCATAATTCCCTTCTGCTTTTTTGCCAAAAATGAAGTTTCCGAGCGAATAGGCGATCGGGCGACCTTTGTAAATTTCTGCGCCTTGCAAAACGCTGGAATGATGACCCACCACTAAATCTGCGCCTTGATCGATGGAAAAATGGGCGAGTTCGATCTGAGATTCGCTGGGATATTTGGCAATCTCATCGCCCCAGTGGAGGTTCACAACCACCCAATCGACTTGATCGCGAATGGCTTTAATATCGGCTGCAATGCGATCGTTTTGCTTCAGGTTCGTTCCGGGGGTTGATTCGCTAGCGGCTTGCTCCGGTGCGCCAAAATAACCCAGGTACGCCACTCGTTGCCCATCGACATCAAGAATTTCAGGACGACGGGCTTCTTTCGTGTCTCGTCCTGCCCCAAAATGACGAATTCCCGCTTGGTCAAGCGTTTTGATCGTGTCTTCGAGTCCGGTGCCCTGGTAATCCATCATGCGATCGTTTGCTAGATTCACAAGACCGATGCCGCCGTTTTTCAGCACGTCTACTTGAGCCGGATCAGCTTTGAACCCTTCGTTCTTGGTTGAATCGGATGCCGTGGTAAACGGCGCTTCGAGGTTGACGATCGAGACATCCGCTTGCCGTGTTTCTGGCAGCGCGGCAAATGCCCAGTTTTTGTCGTCCTTCACCAACTCTGCGTAAGTATGGGTGAGCGACACATCACCCGTAAATAGAAGCGTGGCGGTTCCATCTGTGGAAGTTCCGGCAGTCTCGACCTGCACAGGTTCTAGCGCAGTGGTCACGGTTTGGGGTCTGACTGTAGAGTTGGCTGCTGAGTTGGCTGCTGTCGCCGTGGTTTGGGTGGGCGGTGCATCTTTGTACCCTAACCAGCAGCCGAAGATAAACGCGGCAGCAGTCGTTCCGGTGAGTAAGAGCGATCGCAGGGCGCGAAACTGCAGTCTTTGACGAGTGGTTTGCCGGAGTTTTGACTTGATCTGAGCAACGTCTGCGGTGGGAGCTTGCGCCCGGGGTTGTGCGAGTTTGGCTCGACGAGCGGGAGAAACAACTCGCACCGTTTTACGCCAGAGAATTTGAGGTTTACCCGTAAAGCGGGCAGCAATTTGAACGCCATCGATCGCGGCAGAGTTCAATTGCCAAATGTGATGGCAAATGAAGCGCACCAGATTTTGCTGAAATTCTGGCGATTGGGCATCGACTTCCGGAGAAGGATAAAATTCGACAAAGATTCTGACGCACCCCGGCGATGAAGCGGATTCTGTCTGAGCGAACAGATTGTGAGGCAGCAAAAACACATTCAGCCAATACGTGAGTGCATCCAAATCGCCCGATCGTGCCAACTCCTGCACCGAGGGCTGATTTGACTGAGTTGCCTGACCCATACTGTTTAGACTCCACACGCACAAGGACACAGATTAGTAATACTGCAATTCTGGGAAGTTGAACGAATTTTATGGCATAAAGCCAACTTTTGTCACATTGGAGAAATATTTTTCCCACAATCTAACGATGAATTGATCAATCCGCACTGTATTCGAGATTGGAATCGCAGCAAAGACACAGATCAGCCTTGTGCGTAGCGGGTAACATAAGCTTACTGACTGAATTGACAAAGCTCCATGTCTGTTGATCCCAATTTGCCTGCTTCCAATACCACCAATGGTTCTGCGGTTTCAATCACGCCAACTCGCGCAGAAGTTTCGAGAGAGCGGACTGCCTCTCATCTAGCGTCTTCACAATCTGGATCATCGCCCCCAAATCCGAGTCGAGCGATCATTTTGATTGTGGCATTGCTCATTGTGTCGATCGGGCTATTTCTCAACCAGTTCTGGCTAATTTTGGCAGGCTCGATCGTCACGCTCTTGTTCTCAGCGCAGATGCTTTACCCAACCGTAAAGCCCGTCCTGATCGAAATTCTCACCGAGCAAGATCAAGGGATTACTTTGGGGGTAATTGGGGCAGTTGTGGGGTTGATTGGGATTGCAAAAATTTTCGGAGCCGATCAAGCGATCGCACAGTTATATCGCACTTTAGATTGGGATACAGTTGGGGCATTAGGTGAAGTGTTCGGCGCGTTGGGACAGATTTTGATCGCGATCTTGGCAGTTTATATTGCATGGCGACAGTACATCATCTCGATCGAACTCACCGTGCAGCAAAATACAATTACGCAACAGCAAACGATCGATACGTATTTCCAGGGAATCTCGGATCTAGTGCTGGATGAAGAAGGGCTGCTGGAAGATTGGCCCCAAGAACGAGCGATCGCAGAAGGGCGAACAGCTGCAATTTTAAGCAGTGTCGATGGTGCCGGAAAAGCCAAGATCATTCGGTTCCTTTCGCGGGCAAAATTGCTGTCTCCCCTCAAGCGAGATGCACGCTTGGGCAGAGCAATCCTTAACGGAACGGGTGGATATGCAGAAGATCGAGTCAACGGGATTCGGGTGATCGATTTAGGAATTATGCTGGCAGCAGCAGATCTTTCAGGAACGGATTTACGCTGGGCAGATTTGAGTGAAGCGAACCTCATTCGTGCAAATCTAGCCAACTGCGACTTAGTGAAAACGAATTTTGCCCGCACGGTATTATGTAGTGCGAGTTTACGCGGCGCTGATTTAAGCGGGACTCGTTTCTTCTATGGCAAAGCAGAAACCGCCTCGCCTCGCAGTCGCACAGAGCCGCCAAACTTCAAAACCGGAGCTTATACAGGTGCCGTGATCGAAAACGCAGACTTTACTGATGCAGAAGATATGTCTGAGGAGCAACGATACTACTGCTGCGCTTGGGGTGGCTCAACAACACGCAGCACTATTCCCGGTGGGTGTGAAGGAATTCCCAATAAGCTTGGGCGATGAAGATTTAAAAAGAAAACAAGAGCACAGTCGGTCTTTCGGCGTTCCGCGCTCTTGATGCTATCCTTTGGGACACTCGATCGAAGGTGGAGAATGTATCGACGCTTCAACCTTCGCAATCTTGGTTTAAGTCAGGCTGGCAATGAACGATCAAAGAGCAAGACACGACTCTTCGGAATCGATCGCGTCCTAGACTTTGACTTTCTTCACTTTCAGGCTCTTGAGGTACTCGGTCGGATTAGCAGGATCGAATGAAACCCCATCAAAGAACTTCTCGACCCCGCGCGAGGCATCTTTCGGAATGTCAGCATCTGCAATTCCGGCTTCTTTCGCCGCTTCTTTCCAGAGGTCTTCGCGGTTGGTTTTATCCACCAGCGCTTTGACATCGGTTTCAGCGGGAAGCATTTCCCAGCGAATGTTCTCGGTGAGGAACCAGGTGTCGTGACTCTTGTAGGGGTAAGACACGCTGCCTTTGCTGTCTTTCCAATAGAGCGGCCCCATGTTGATATCGTTGATTTCAGGCTGACCGTCGCCCATGTTGTACTTACCGGCGAGCGGCGAGTCGAGGATGTTCGCCGGCAGGTTGAAGTATTGCCGTCCGCCCACAAGCTGAGCCAGTTCTTTGCGGTTTTCCTGCTTGTCGCACCATTGTTGCGCTTCCATCAAGCCTTTCAGAATCGCTTTGGCCGCTTTCGGGTGCTTGTCTGTCCAGTCTGCTCGCATTCCAAAGTATTCTTCGGGGTGGTCTTTCCAGATTTGAGCGGTGAGCGCTCCCATAAAGCCGATGTTGTCAGACAAGATCCGGTAGGGCCAGGGGTCGCCGGTGCTAAATCCGTCCATTGTGCTGGTTTTCATATTGGCAACGGTTTGCGCGGGCGGCACCACGATCAGTCTCACATCGGTATCGGGGTTCACACCGCCTGCAGCTAGCCAGTAGCGAATCCACAGTTCTTAGTTTGCGCCAGGAAAAGTGTAGGCTGCGGTGAACGGAGTGCCTTTCGATTGCAGTTCCTTCAAATAGGTAGCGCCGCCTTTGGACAGATCGAGGTGAAGATTTTTGCCGAGGTGCTTATTGGCGATCGCAATGCCATTTCCTTGAGTTGAGGTCTGCAACATCACGTACATCGGAACCTTGCGATTATCCGTGATTCTGCCTTCTGAAATTAAGTAAGGCATCGGCATTTGGAACTGTGCGCCGTCAATGCCGCCACCTGCCGAGCCGATGACAATGTTATCTCGCAATGCACCCCAGGAAGATTGCTTCAAGGCTTGCACATCGGTCATGCCGTACTTCTTAAAGAAGCCTTTTTCAACGGCAACGACGAATGGTGCAGCTTCAAAGATAGGCAAATAGCCAAGCCGAGCGGTTGTGACTTCTGGGGCATCTCCACCGCCGGAGTTCACGGCTGGAACGGCTCCGGGGGAGGGAGGGGCAGCCGCATTATCCCGGCTGGGAGGATTGCCAACGCAGCCTTTCAGCACAAACGCGCCGATGCCGGACGCAGTTGCAGTATATAAGAAGCGGCGGCGGGAAAACTGACTCATAACTCGAATCTCCTAACAAACAAAATCGCTATTTTTTGGCATGAGAAGCTGTCAGGAGTTATCCCAAAGTGACAGCCTTTTGAGAAGTAAAAGCTGAGCAGAAATTGAACCAAAACGAAACACAAATATTGCAACCGGAAGGACGCAAAGCCGCACAATTCCTGAGGTCTTCTAACATTTTTTTAAGCAGATAGAAGCCGCGATCACGCTGACATTTGTATTTGCGTTCAAGTATTCAATTAGTAAATAAACTTTGTGAACTCAGAAGTTTCTTCTCTGATGGAAATTAGTTTATAGCCTTTTATAGCCATCTTGATCAAGTTAGGAATAAAACCATGAGAGTAATATCCAATCCATTCGATAAGTTTTTATTTTGATTTAATAATCCGAATTATTGATTAAGCAATTATTCTTATTTGAGCCTATTAATGCTAAAAATTGGTTGGAACCTATGAGCGTTCAGAAATAGCTAAAAGATGGGTAGTAAGCAGGTTTCAGCGACCCAATGATTGTTTTGATCTATTGAAATTGCACTTTTGATTAGATTATGTTTGCTCTATTACACAGGGTTAAATTACAAGATCTCTGCCTACGAATTTGCGTTTTGATCGAAGCGATATCAGTTTCAGTGTAATTTTATTGATTCTTTAGATGGAGCAGAATCAATTCGCTCTTATTCATTTATCTTCATAATTGTTTTATAGCCCGTGCTCGATCGTGAAAGTCAGATCTAAAATCATTGAGTAGAACTAATTAGAAGGATTGATTGTAATGCGATTCTTTTTATCAATCGGAGCGATTCTTGCTGCAATTTCGGTTGCAGGAGGCGCATTTGCAAGTCATGCGTTAAAGGGAAAACTAGATGATCGCGCTTTGGCTGTCTTTGAAACGGGGGCGCGATATCAGATGTACCACGCGATCGCATTAGTTCTAGTTGCATTATTTATTAGCAGAACTGAATTTGCAGATCCGCTTTTAACTGCTTCAGGAATCGCGTTTATTGTAGGAATTGTGCTTTTCTCTGGCAGTTTGTACGCGCTGTCGCTCTCTGGCGTGAAGTGGTTAGGAGCGGTGGCTCCATTAGGCGGAACAGCGTTTATCGTCGGTTGGGTATGTTTGGCGATCTCAGCTTGGAGACTGAAACTATAAGCAAAAGATTTATGTCACCATTTAGACAGTTCGCCCACGAAATTTATATATGTGTCGATTGCTAGGTTATTTGGGACAGCCTGTTTTACTTGATCGCTTAGTTTCTCAATCGGATCATTCTCTGGTCGTGCAGAGCTATCAACCGAAGGAAATGACGGCGGGTTTAATGAATGCTGACGGCTTTGGGGTCGGTTGGTATCGGGAAACTGAAGCGTTTATGTATCGCAATACCTTACCGATTTGGAATGATATGAACTTGCAAAGTTTAAGTCGGTATGTCGAATCAGGCTGTGTGTTGGCAAATGTTCGGAGCGCAACGGCTGGACTTGCGACGGATTTGAGTAACTGTCAGCCATTTCAGTACGATTCGATCTTAGGGCTTCACAACGGATTTATTCAGGATTTTCGCAAAACGCTGTATCGTCCCCTGCGTGATCGTCTTAGCGACGTTGCCTATGAATTAATCCAAGGACTGACGGATTCAGAGCATCTTTTTGCAACCGTGATTAATGAGCTAGAAACGAGCGCGAATTTAACTGAGGCGTTGCATCGTACTTTGAAGGTGCTGACTGAACTGGGTGAAAAACATCAAGTTCCTTTCTCGGCAAACCTAATCCTGAGTGATGGCAATCAGTTGGTTGCATCTCGTTATGCTCAGGGAGTTCCGACTCCCACGCTTTATTATCTGGTGAACGACCCGAATTTTCCGCAGTCGGTTCTCGTTGCATCTGAGCCTCTATTCGAGGGAAATTGGAAAGCATTAAGCGATCGCTGTTTGTTAACTATAGATGATGATTTCGAGCCAAACATTACTTCTATCTGAGTTGCAACACTCGATGCAGCAGTGTCGATCGAGAACGTTAGCGCTCATTGAATCGATTGATTACAACACTTTTTGCACTCAGGCACATCCGGACTTCAGCCCGATCGGGTGGCATCTGGGACATATTGCTTATACTGAGGCGCTGTGGATTTTGCAGCGATGTGCAGGTTATCCGCCGTTGCTGCCTGAATATCATCGATTGTTTGCTCAGGATGGATTGCCGAAAAGCGATCGTGTTCGATTACCTGAAATTAATACGGTCGTTGAATATTTAGCGACGGTGAGGGCAAAAGTGTTTGATTATTTGGCGATCGCGCCTGTGGATCAGCAGGAACGATTGTGGAAATGGTTATTGCAACATGAGTGTCAACACGCGGAAACGATGGCGATCGTGCTTGCGCTGATCGGACGGGCTGCGGTTGGAGATGCAGGAAGCCCCCTAAATCCCCCACGGGTGGGAGATTTTGAATCAGAGCGCATGATTTCAATTCCAGGGGGTTCTTTTATTCAGGGGAATGAGGCGATCGAGGCACAAGATAATGAGCGCCCCCAGCACGAAGTCTATTTAGAGGCATATTGGATCGATCGACATCCAGTGACTTGTGCGGAATATCGATCGTTTATTGAAGCGGGCGGCTATCAGGATCGGGAGTGGTGGACAGCAGAAGGATGGGAATGGGTTCAGAAAAGCGGAATCGATCGTCCGTTGTATGGGAGTGCAGACAATATTCCAGTTTGCGGTGTGAGTTGGTATGAAGCGGACGCTTACGCAAAATTTGTGGGAAAACGACTGCCAACCGAAGCCGAATGGGAAAAAGCGGCTGCATTTCAGAATATGCTAGGTGAGGTTTGGCAGTGGACATCGACCTGGTTTGATGGATATTCGGGCTTTGAGAGCTATCCGTATCCGGGATATTCTCAAACCTATTTTGATCGAGCGCATCGCGTACTCAAAGGCGGAAGTTGGGCAACTTTCCCGTGGGCAATGCGAAACAGCTTCCGAAACTGGTATTATCCGCAGGTTCGAGAGATTTTTTCAGGGTTTCGCTGTGTTTGTTCGGCTGGTGTAAGGAGTTAGTTGTGCCGCAGAATTTTAGTGCGTTGGATCGCGTTCACCTCGTTTATCTCGTCGATCGCTCCCTTCCTTCTGAAGACGAGCTACATCCGGGAAGTGATGTTATACGCGGATTGAGTCAAGCACCAAAAACCTTACCGCCGCGCTACTTTTATGATGATCGCGGCTCTCAACTATTTGAGCAAATTACCGAACTGCCAGAATATTATCTAACTCGAACTGAAACAGAAATTCTCAAAGCTTGTGCGCCCGAAATTGTTCAAATCACCGGAGCTTGTGAACTGATTGAACTTGGTAGCGGCAATTCAACCAAAACGCGAATTTTGCTGGATGCCTACCGATCGGCGGATCATCCTTTGGTGTATTGTCCGATCGACATTAGCGCTGGAATTCTTGAAAGTAGCGCTCAAAGCTTGCTGTCAGACTACGCAACCCTTGAAGTTTATGGGCTAGTCGGAACCTATGAACAGGCACTGGAAAACCTTCCGCAAACTCATCTTCAAAGTCGAATGATCGGGTTTATCGGCAGCACATTAGGAAATTTGAATCCGCAGGAATGCGATATTTTTCTTGATCAAATTGCAAATGCGCTGAAGCCGGAAGAATATTTTCTACTCGGAATTGATTTGCATAAATCCACTGCCCGATTAGAAGCAGCGTATAACGATCGCCAGGGCATAACCGCAGAATTTAACTTGAATATGCTGCGTCATTTAAATCAGCGATTTCAGGGCGATTTTGATTTAACGCAGTTTCAGCACGTCGCGATTTATAACGAAGCTGAGCGACAAATTGAGATGCACTTACGGAGTTTGCGATCGCAAACCGTTCGCTTGAACACATTAGATTTAACAGTCGAATTTTCAGCCGGAGAGACGATTTTAAGCGAGATTTCGCGTAAATTTGATCTCGATGAGATGAAACAGCTTTTAAGCGCAAAAAAATTAGACTGGGTTCGCGTCTGGACAGATTCCGAGCAAGCCTTTGCCGTTCTGCTGTGTCAACGGATTCTAGGTTAGAACGTCGAGATCGATCGCGCACTAGGGCATTCTAGGCTTCAGTAAAAGCGACTCAAAACGGGGCGGCTTCAATCTTTAAATAGATTAGAAATTGCCCTTTTCCGGAAAAATCTATATAAACTGATATGGACAATTCAGAAAATCTGAACTTGAATAAGCATGGAATCATCAATAAGATTCAGAAATCCTGGCTTGAGTCACAATAAACTAGAGACTACAAACTAGAGACCGTTGGGAAACCGCAATCCGTGTTACAGCCAGCATGAGAAGGTGAAGGGGAGATGAGTGAAACGACATCATTTTTAGGAGGCGCAGCACTTGCAGGACTGGCGGCTGTTGTTTTGCTGAAAGGAGGAGTCGGCAACAGTTCGCCTACGGTCCCGTCCCAACCCTTGCCGAACTATAACTATTCTGTGCCGCCTGCTGTTCCTACTGCACCTCCTCCGATCGCCACAACGAGCGCTGATTCTGATAAACAAAAAGCAGAGATCGAGCAGTTGAGAGCGCTCGTCGAGCAACAGCAGATTCAAACCGAGCAGTTCAAAACGCAACTGCAAAGCCAGCAAGCTCTGATTGAAACGCTGAATACTCAAAACAAAGTTGCCGTACCCGCGCCACAAAGGACTGCAAATCCAACAAACGAAAATAATTCTGTTCTCTCGAATCTTCTCTGGATGCTGGGCGGGGTGATTTTAACCTTTGGCGGCGGGATTGCTTTGGTTGGAATGTTTGTGTTATTCGCAAAGCAGCAGCGCCCTTCGCGAACGATCGAAGTGATTCACGATGAGTATCCGGGCTATTTGTCGAACCGTCGTCGAACGCAAGTGCTGCCTGCGCGGCGATCGATCCGACGAGTTGAAGCAGAGGAAATCGATTAGCGGTAGAGTGTGAGTTGGCTTTTTGCAACTCCACTCCTGATGATTAAGACACTCCGAATCAGTTGGTCTCCGATTCAGCGGCGTTTAACGCCTTATCTGTTTTTGTTGCCAGCGTTGATCGTGTTGGGGATTACGGTTTTCTATCCGGCACTGCAAGCGTTTTATTTCAGTTTTACGCGCTACGACTTGATCACAGAACCGCAGTGGATCGGGTGGGCAAATTTTAAGCGGTTGAGTACCGATCCGGTGTTTTGGCAGACGTTACGCAATACGATTTTGTATTTGGTCTGCGTGGTTCCGGTTCTGGCGATCGCACCTCTGGCTTTAGCGATTCTGGTCAATCAGAAGATTCGAGGAATTCGCTGGTTTCGAGTAGCGTACTATACACCTGTGATCATTTCGATGGTAGTGGCAGGAATTGCTTGGAAGTGGTTGTACTCGGATAACGGATTGTTGAATCAGTTTTTACGAGCGATCGGTTTCGGGGGCGTGCCCTGGTTAACTGATCCAAATTGGGCGCTGTTTAGCGTGATGGCGGTGACGATTTGGAAGGGGTTGGGCTATTACATGGTGATTTATTTAGCAGGATTGCAGTCGATTCCGGCGGAATTATACGAAGCAGCAGCGCTCGAGGGTTCAGACGGCGTTCGCAAGCACTGGGATATTACTCTGCCGTTGATGCAGCCTTATTTGTTGTTAGTTGCGGTGATCTCTGCAATTTCTGCAACGAAAGTGTTTGAAGAAATATTCATTATGACGCAAGGCGGCCCGTTGAATAGTTCTAAAACGATCGTGTTTTACGTGTATGAGCAGGCGTTCACAAAATTAGAAATTAGCTATGCCTGTACGATCGGGCTTGTGATGTTTTTGATGATTTTAGTTTTGTCGATCGTGCGGTTAGCGGTGCAGCGTTCTACTGATGCGGAAAGCTTAAACGAAACAAAGCTATAGTCAAGCTTTAACTTTCCGAATCCTTTGAAGCAGAGTTTGTCTCAAGGATTTGGGCACCAGCGAAAGTGCTAATCCAGCATAAGCTTTTGGAACTGAAGCAGATTTGCCAAATTGCACTAATTCCCGTCCGCGCTTTGTTTCACCCATTTCAATCAATCTCAGTCCAAGCAATAATTGCGTTTCGGCCAAGCGCGATCGCCGGATCTGCTCTAATTCTGCTGTGAACTGAAAATTCTCTAAATAACGCAGCTTGTCTTTGAGATAAGGAATGGCACGTTCGATGCCTTGCTGCTCTGGATGTACTCGATATTCCATTAAGCGTTGTGGCAAGTAATAACCCTGCTTTCCGTCAATTGCTAATCGCACAAATAAATCATTATCTTCACAGTTTTGAATATTTGGGCGCATATAATCTACATCTTGTAATGCTTGCATTCTAAAAAGCGTTGCACCAACTTGAAAGCTCTGCTTCACAAATACGATTTCCAGAAGCGATCGCGGAATTCCTTCGGTCAATTCAGTTCTGCCCCATTTTTGCGAGTTTCTATCCGTTTGTTCAAGGTCGCGCTGATTGTCGGAATTAATAATCCAGTGATCCGTTCCAACAAAGTCGATCGCTGAATTTTGATCAAGAATTTCACTCGTTTTTTCTAAAAACTCTGGGATGAGGCGATCATCGTCATCGAATTTAATAAAATACTTTCCACTCGCGACTTCATAGCCCGATCGCATATTGTTGCTTTTGCCCACGTTGCGAGGATGCCGCACATATCGAACTCGCGGATCAGTGTAGCGCTGCATGATTTCTGGAGTTCCATCTTGAGAGCCATCATCGCAGATGATCAACTCCCAATCTGAAATCGTTTGCGCGAAAACACTGTCGATCGCATAAGGCAGAAAGTGAGCGCGATTATACGTAGGAATGCAAACGCTAATTTTGGGCATACCGATAGGAGGTTAGTTTCTCTCAATATCGACACGATCGCCCCATGAATATCCTCATGTTGTCCACAACTTTCCCGTATCCCCCAACCAAAGGCGGAACGCAGGTTCGTACATTCCATTTGCTGAAGTACTTGAATCAAGCGCATCACGTTACGCTTCTGACCCAGCGCAGTGAAGAGGTTAGCGATGCAGAAATTGAAGCACTACGGGAATTTACGGGGAAATTAGTTGTGTTTGAGAAACCGATTCCGAGATCGAATAAAGTGCGACGATTTGCAGAGTTTCTGAGCGAAGGAACACCGCCAAGTGTGAGATCGAACTATTCACCCCCGATGCAAGCTTGGATCGATCAACACATTGATCAGTTCGATGTGATTACCTGTGAACACAGCGTCAACGAAATTTATGTCCGTTCAACCTTTCAGCAGAAAAAGATTGTGAACGTGCATAGTTCAGTGTATGGATCTTGTAAGAATCAATTACAGACTGGAACTTCTGAGAATCAACTGCGCGATCGCATCAATCTACCGCTTCTGAAACGCTACGAGAAACGTTATTGTCGAAAATTTACCAACATTGTAGTGACAACTGACGACGATCGTACCCAACTCCAACGCTTTAATCCAAATGCCGATTTCACGGTCATTCCTAACGGAGTTGATTTCACCGCATTTCCCTACCGTACTTGCGATCCGGGGGGTCATCATCTCGTTTTCATTGGTGCAATGGATAATTTAGCAAATATTGATGCTGCAAAGTTTTTAAGTCTGGAAATCTTACCGCAGCTTCAATCGATTTATCCTGATGTTACTTTGTCGATCGTTGGCGCACGTCCAACCGCAGAAATTCAACAATTAGGTGAGCGCAAATTGGGTGAGCGCAAAAATATCATCGTTACCGGACGAGTTGAATCGATCGCAGATTACCTACACCAAGCAACAGTCTGTGTAATTCCAATGCGAACCGGATTCGGAATTAAAAACAAAACACTTGAGGCAATGGCAGCCGGAACACCGATTGTATCGAGCGATCGAGGACTTGAAGGATTACAATTCAACCGACCCATTCGGGCACTGCAAGCCAATACAGTGAGCGAATATGTTGCGGCAATTTCACGATTGTTTGGTGATCCAGCGTTACGATCGCAACTGTCCCAAAATGCACGATCGTTAATCGAAACCGAATACACTTGGGAACGCGCAGGACGGCAATATTTACAAGTCTTAGAGGGAAATTAGCTCGAAAACTCAAAAACGCATATACCATTCAAAGAAAGGGCAGTGTTTCAAATCGCGTTATGAAAGTGCAATTGCCAAAAATCGGTGCAATTCCCTGGAAATCAGTCGGATCGAGTGTGGTGATCGTGACCGCAGCAGGTTTGGTTGCTTCTAGCATTTGGCTAAGTTTGCAATTCATCAAAGACCCGCGATCGGTCGCCTGGATGAATCAATACCTGCCCAAAAACGCCAAAATTCCTATTAGCGACTGGGACGATCCAAAAACTATTCGAGAAATTCAAGCAGATCTTAGAAAAGCTGGATTGTTTGCAGGTGAACCAATCCGCATTGATACGGCAATCAAAGCCAAGCAAAAACAAACCGATTTGCTCATGCCGATCTATCAACGCGCAAAAGACGGCGAGGACGATCGCTTAACCGAACTCCGGGCTTATCAATTGGTGTTCAATCCAACCCCAAACAAAACCGAAGCCCTTCAGTTCGTCAATCAAATCGCAGTGCGGGAGCTACAGGAAGATTTTGTCACCGAACCTCTCATTCGCGCCCATGTGATCGATTCCGGTGTCGATCGATCTGTCCCGTTCACCACAGTTCAACGATTTGAAGACCGCGCTCCGCGTAACGGGGCATGGCTCACCCTGAGCGGCAAACTCCAGCAGGGGGACAAATCGATCGCTTACGGTCAGGTGGTTTACTACAATCCCATCACGACTGCGATGAGCGTGATGCTGTCTTGGACAAGTCCAACGGGCGAGTTTCCAACCTGGCAAGCGGCTTCAAAAGGTCGTCCGGCTGAGTTTGTAGTCAATCAAACCGTCGGACTAGAGCCAGATTTTCAGGTGTATCAACTGCGATCGGTGCAGCGAAAAAACATTCCGTTTCAGCTTCAGCCGATTTCACTCAGCCAAAGCGGACTGCGACAAGAGAATGGAGCCTTTGTCGATGCGCTATTCCTCGCTCGCAGTGGGCTATGGTCAACAGCACTTGAGTATATGCAGTCTGTCAAGCAGCAAGTTGGCAAAAACTGGACGATGACGGCTCAAGCTCAAATGGATCTCGTCGAGCGTCATGCCAGAGTGACCAAAGCACAAGCCGATCAGCCTTGGGCAAGTGCAGGGCAGCAAATGATAGCTCATCTGATTGATGGACGCTGGGAACGTGCTGCCCAGTTTGTGCAAAACTCTACGATCGATCGCGCTGAAATCCTGGATACGCTCAAGCTCGATTCCGATCAAGTTCAGAAACGGATTCAGGCAGCCCTAAACCTGAATCCAGCCCGATCCGACGTGCAGCTTTGGGCAGCACTCCGACTCGCCGCACAACATGGCAAACCAAACGCGATCGCGTGGCTCAAGAAACAACCCCAAGATTCGAGCCTGCGTCGCGCTCAAACGCTGAAATTCCTGAGCGATTTAGATCCGATGACCCTTGGAGCCGTTCCGCCTGCCCCCGCAATGATTTCTCAAGCTCATAAGCATTAATGACACTATTCTCAAAAACGCCAATATTTATGTTTTACGTCTTGTCGTTTTAAGAGTCTGAGTAAGTTATCTAGAGAAAGAAAACATTAAGTTTAGGCAAAAGCGATCGCGATTTAATTGACAATAAGACCTATTATCAAAAAGATCGTGCTTTTCGGTGTTGCTAGTTTGCAACGCAATTCATGATTCACTGGTGTAAGGATAGATAGGTCATGACAAAGCTTTTGATTCATTCCCTGGTTTTAGCAGCAGGATTGGGACTTGCTTCTAACGCCACCGCATCTGAAATTAACGTAGATTCAGAAATTAAGGTAAATTCAGCAAATCCAGCTGTTGCAGAACTGAGCAACGAGGAGCCTTTAGCGCAGGTGACATCGGTTTCGCAGCTTTCCGATGTCCGCCCGACAGATTGGGCATTTCAGGCGCTACAGTCTCTAGTTGAGCGCTATGGCTGTATCGCGGGTTATCCCGATCGTACCTTCCGAGGCAATCGTGCCACCACTCGATATGAATTTGCAGCCGGATTGAATGCCTGCCTCAATCGCATTAATGAACTGATCGCCGCTTCCACCGCAGATTTAGTCAAAAAAGAAGACCTCGCCACGCTGCAAAAACTGCAAGAACAATTTGCCGCAGAACTCGCAACCCTGCGGGGTCGGGTCGATTCGCTGGAAGCTCGCACGACTACGCTGGAAAAACAACAATTTTCAATCACCACAAAGCTCAATGCCGAAGTCGTTTTAGGTATCACCGGAGCCGCCGCAGGACGCGATTTTATTCGACGTGAGTTTGATCCTGTAACCGGAACCAGTACCGAAGTGCTCGATCGCGTCTCCCGCAATACGATCGTCGGCAATCGTATCCGCTTGAACTTCGACACCAGCTTCACCGGACGTGACAACTTGAGAACCCGTCTGCAAGCGGCAAACCTTTCTGCGCTTCCTGCCAGCGTGAGTGGCGACCAACTGACCACCGAAGGGGCGTTGAGATTTGCAGGGGGTGATAATAATGAAGTAGTGATCGATGCTTTGAACTATACGTTTCCGATCGGAGAAAACACGACCGTTGTGGTCGAAGCGAATGCAGGTGCGATCGATGACTTTACCGATACGCTGAATCCTTATCTTGATGGAGATGGTGGTTCAGGCGCATTGTCGCACTTCGGCACACGCAACTCGATTTACTATCTAGGCAACGGTACCGCCGGAACCGGACTCGGACTGCGCCATAAGTTCGGCGATGCTCTAGAACTGAGTTTAGGCTATCTCTCAGGTGAGCCAAATTCTCCCGCAGCCGGAGACGGCTTATTTAACGGTTCTTACGGTGCGCTGGCTCAACTCACCTTCCGTCCGACTGAGCGACTGGGAATCGGTTTGACTTACATTCACGCTTACAACGTCGATTTTGCAGGAAACGGCTCGGTAGGTAGCACTCGTGCAAATTTCCGCTCTCTCGGTGACACAGGCTTCTTAGCCAACAATGTGCCCACTTCAGCGAATGCTTACGGCATCTCGGCAACCTTCCAACTTGCGCCGCAGCTTGTACTTAATGGTGCAGTCGGCTACGCGAATGCTCAATCGTTACAGCCTGGACAGCGAGGCACATTGGACATCTGGAACTGGTCAGTCGGCTTAGCGGTTCCTGACTTTCTCAAAAAAGGCAGCGTTGCCGGGGTGATTGTGGGGATGGAACCGAAAGTTACCGGAGCGCGGGGAACATTCGGATCTGCGGTGGGACGCGATCGCAGCACCTCACTCCATGTTGAAGGCTTCTATCAATATCAACTCAATGACAACATTGCGATTACACCCGGAATTATTTGGCTAACGGCTCCGAATCATGACGATCGCAACGATGACATTGTGATTGGAACAATCCGAACCACTTTCACGTTCTAAGGTGCAAAAAAACGATCAGAGCTTATCAATTCTCCGATCGTTTTTGATCAGTTCAATGGTTCGCTATTCTCCAGTAACGGATAGTTCATCAACCCAAACTCTCGGAGCAACCCCTGAGCCTGTAAATTCCGTCTCTTTCTCGACATAGATAATCGACTTCAGCACTTCCCGAATGTCACCTGCAACGGTAGCAGATTCAATGCTGGTACGCTTTCCATTCTGAATCAGCCAACCATCAAACGGCAGCGAGAACGAACCTTGCAGCGCTTGAACTCCCGCATGAAGCGCACTCAGATCATCAATCAGAATTAGATTGTCTGCATTCTCTAAGCTATATTCCTGCGCTGCGGGTTCACCCGCATAGACATGAAAGAAATGCGGACTGACTGTAACCTTTGCGCCCATGTTTGCGTGTCCAGTGGGCTGTGCATTCATCCGTTTTGCTGTGCCTGCACTATGTAGGAAGTTCGACAACACGCCATTTTTGATCAATGGAATGGCACGAGTCGGAGTTCCCTCGCCATCAAATGCTTCTGCACCAATGTTTTCAGGATGTAGGGCATTGTCATCTAAGCACAGGAGCGGAGAGGCGATCGTTGTGCCCAAAGATTCAACAGTAGAGAGACTTTGGTTATCTAAGATGCTTTGAGCATTAAACAAGTTAGAAAACGCACCAATCAAGCTCAAGAAGGCTTCTGGTGAAAACACGATGCGATATTTGCCTGTTTTTACTTTGTCATAGTTCAAATGACTGATTGTTTTCTCTGCTGCTTCTTTCAAACAGCCTTCAACATCCAGCTTTTCGATTCCAGGGCTGACGCGAAAAGCTCCTGCACTACGAGGTTTTCTGCCTTCTTCTTCGGTTTTGGTGTAGAGATACATTGACGCATAAGAATGCGCTTCATGCCGTAATGCACCTTGACTGTTGAGATAGAAGCGATCGATATCCCGCTGCGCCAAACCATTGTAGGGAACACCGACGATCGCAGGATGCGCCGATAGTAGTTCTTTCTCTGCGTGAATCAATGTTTCTAACAATTGCGACACCGGAGCTTGCGGCAGATGCTCACTGTTCACATCCGCTGTTTTCGCCGTTGCTTCAGGACTAAAATCCGGTGCATTGTCTTTCACGCCAAAGTAACTGGCTTCTTTAGCCGTTTTCAAAGCAAGCTCTAAGCCGATCGAATCAACATCGGTTGTCGAAGTTACACCTACACTGTGTTCTTCGTTCCACACGCGCACCGTTACGCCCGATCGCTGTGAAGCCTTCATTTGCTGCGGCTCACCTTGATCGACCTGCACGCTGGTTTCATCGATCGATGAACCATAGATATCAAACTTCTCAATTCCGAGTTTCTTTGCAGCTTCTTGTGCTGCGGCTGCAATGTCTTGAACCTTTGCCATTTGTTTAACGCCTATTGTGCAGAAGTGAATCTCTTTAATTACTTCGGGTTTGCTCCCTAAATCCCCAATCAGAAACTTTGAACAAAATGCTTCAACCTCCTGAGAAGCACCACTAAGCTTTAACGCCAAGAATGCTCCTACAGTCGATCGATTCCTTTATCTCAAAGTCCCCCACTCGTGAGGGATTTAGGGAGCAACAACCCACCCAAAACGAAGCAATTTGCCCTTATCGCCCACCCACGGTGATCGAATCGACCTTCAGGTGCGGCTGTCCAACGGTGACATAAACACTACCGCTCACCGAACCACAGAACCCTGCCGCCAAGCCTAGATCCTTAGAGCACATGGAAATCTTATTCATGATGTCCACTGCTTCTCCGATCAGCGTTGCACCTTTAAGCGGTTTCGTCACTTTGCCGTTTTCGATCAAATACGCTTCATCAACTGCAAAGTTGAACTGCCCAGTCGGCCCAACACTACCGCCGCCCATTTTCTTGCAGTAGATGCCTTTCTCGATCGACGCAAACAAGTCATCGATTTCATACTCTCCCGGTGCAATGTAGGTGTTCCGCATCCGACTGGCTGCTGCGAAAGTGTATCCTTGACGGCGACCGCTGCCAGTTCTTGGATGCCCAGTTCTCACCGAACCTGCACGATCGGAAATAAAGTTCTTCAAAATGCCATTCTCAATCAGCAACGTGCGCTGAGCAGGCATTCCTTCATCATCCATGTCGATCGTTCCAAACGCATCCGATGTGATGCCTTCATCCCAAGCAGTAAGATTTTCGTGTGCAATCTTCTCGCCTTTCTTTTCAGCAAACGGAGTCGTCTTGCGTTCGATCTGCGTCGTTTCGAGCAAGTGTCCACACGCTTCGTGGAAAATCACGCCGCCGAATTCGTTTGCCATGACGATCGGATAGTTGCCCGACTCCACATAATCCGCATACAGCATCTTCGCGGCGGAATCTGCTACTTCTTCCGCATCGTTCGCGTAATTCCAATTTCTGAGGAAATCCGGTTCACTGGTGCTACCGACACGCTTATTGATCGACGATCGATTCGTTCCCTCGGCGCACAGCAAGCTATATCCAACCGACTGCGTTAAACGAATGTCCCGCGCAAACGTGCCATCGCTCGCAGCAACTAACACTTCTTGCCAATCGCGGAAATACACAGCACGGCGCGATTGAACGTGATTTGCTTTCTGCAAGAGCGATCCGTTTGCCGCAAGTAGGACATCGCCCATTTCCCGCATCGAACTCGACTGACCGAGCCATGCCTCTTTGCCCTTCTTCGTCGCGTAGTCGCGCAGCAGTTCCAGATGAATTTCTGGAATAAACGAATTCGGAGACGGCAAGTGCAAGCCCATAATCGACAAGCCTTTCTCCAAGGCTGCTTTCAGACCGTTAAACGACAAGTCATTGGTCGAAACGTAACAGTCTGCTTTGCCGCGAAACACCCGCACTCCTGCACCCGTTGCCAATCGAGGCGAAATGCTGGTAATCGCGTCATCTTCTGCCATACAGCTAATGTAGTTGACGCGCTCTAAGAAAAATTCAATAAAATCTGCCCCGGCTGCCCGTCCAAGTCCAAGCAAAATCGACAACGGTGCTTCCCACGTTTCATCGAAGCGATCGGGAGCATAGGTATAGTTCAAGCTGGGTAGCTCTTTGGAGATCAAAAGAGTCGGTGATTGCATTAAGCAAGCCTCGTGCGTATTCGGGGTGGTTTTCGTTTATTGTAGCGAAGCCGTTCCGTTTCCGGGATCTCTGCGCTTTGGGGGGAGACCGTACTCTGTAGGGGCGATCGCGAACAGAAGAGTCACATCTGGAGTGTCGAGTTCACAGGATCTTTAGAAAGATTTCACTGATTTTGTCTGACAAGTCAGTAAACCTGCTGAAGGACTAACTGGTTCTCTAAAAATCATGGAGGCATTCCATGCGTGATCTTCTCGCTCTGACCAGCCTAGCCTGTTGGCTTATCCTCATGATTTGGGTCTATCACAATTCGCCCGAATGGTTTTTTGTTCCCTTTTTCTTCGTGGCAACCCTTCTGTACCTCCGTCTATTGGAACCCGGAAAAAGCTCGTAGAGTTGGCGTTTGCTTGATAGCCTGAAAGTGCTGTGATTGGGATTGAGGTTGTGAATTCTCCACGCACGAAGTTAGACACCAGGCTAGAACAAATCCACCGCACGATCGTCACGGCTGCACAAATGAGATCGATCGAGCAGCGCCTATTTGATGCGGGAATGCCCGTTACCGCACTGATGGAAAAGGTTGCTGGAAGGCTGAGCGATCGCATTGTCAGCCTGTATCCTTCTGCTTGCAAAGTTGGAGTTCTCGTCGGGTCAGGGCATAACGGCGGAGATGCCTTAGTGGTGGCGCGAGAACTTCACTTTCGAGGGTATGACGTGCGATTGTGCTGTCCCTTCTCTCGCTGCAAAGAGCTAACCACCAGTCACCTACAGTACGCAAAAAGTTTAGGCATTCCTTGTGACGCAGAAATCGACAGTTTGCGATCGTCTGACTTTTTAATTGATGGCTTATTTGGCTTTGGGCTAACCCGATCGCTCGAAGCCCCGATTTCTACAATGGTTGATTCTGTCAATGAATGGAATTTACCGATCGTCAGCATTGATCTGCCATCAGGACTGCACACCGATACAGGTCACCCCCTTAGAGCCGCAATCCGAGCCACTCATACGCTCTGTCTCGGCTTATGGAAACTCGGCTTACTGCAAGATCATGCCTTGGAGTTTGTCGGTCAAGCTGAATTAATTGATTTTGATATTCCCCTAACTGACATCGCTGCGGTGTTAGGCGATCCGCCCCAAATTCAACGAGTTACCTCAGCCTGGGCAATGTCCGCCTTACCGCTTCATCGTCCCGCCTCAACTCATAAATATAAGATGGGGCATTTGCTACTAATCTGCGGCTCTCGTCGATATGCAGGTGGAGCGCTACTAACTGGACTCGGCGCACGATCGAGCGGCGTGGGAATGCTGTCGATCGCCGTTCCCGAATCGCTCAAGCCGACCCTTTCCGCTCAACTGCCCGAAGCCTTAATCATTGGTTGTCCTGAAACTAAATCCGGCGCGATCGCCGAGCTTCCACAAATCGATTTGAGCGCCTTTGATGCGATCGCTTGCGGCCCCGGATTAACGCTCGATGCCGCTGCGATCGTCGGTCAGGTTTTAGCGTCCGATCGCGCAGTCGTCCTCGATGCCGATGGATTAAATGCTTTAGCGCAATTCGGAACCGTTCCCACTCTCCAAAAGCGCCGAGCCGCAACGATTCTCACACCCCATTTGGGCGAGTTTAAACGCTTGTTTCCGGATCTTGCGGTTGAATGTCGAGCCACTGCGGTTCAGCAAGCAGCAAAATCAACGGGTGCGATCGTGCTGCTTAAGGGAGCAAGGATTGCGATCGCCTCTCCCGAAGCGCAAACAAGAATTAACCCAAAGAGTACCCCAGCGCTTGCCCGTGGCGGTAGCGGCGATGTCTTGACCGGACTACTCGGCGGACTCCTGGCACAAAATCTTGCAGATCAGCCTCCAATTCCGCTGCTCGGTCTGACTCAGACTGCTGCCTGGTGGCATGCTGAAGCAGGCATTCTCGCGGCTCAAAACCGCACAGAGCTTGGAGTTGATGCCCATACGTTGACTCAATTTCTGATTCCAGCCCTAGTAAGTCAACAACAAAAAACATTTTTTTAATTCGAGATTCGCTCTTGCTCACAATCCTGTGCTACTATATATAACTGTGAATGGTAAGGGTCGATGCCCGAGTGGTTAATGGGGGCGGACTGTAAATCCGCTGGCTACGCCTACGCTGGTTCAAATCCAGCTCGGCCCATATTCACAAGTGCGATGGTTTTCATCGCCTTCTGCCCGTGTGGCTCAGTGGTAGAGCACACCCTTGGTAAGGGTGAGGTCACGAGTTCAATCCTCGTCACGGGCTTTTAATAAAACCTGTACGTTCGCATATTAAATGTCGCGATTCGCAGATTAGTGTCGTTTTTGGCGTTTTTTAGCATTTCAGCTGTAACTTCGCAAATTAATGTCGCTAATCAATACATTCTTGGTGTTCGCAAATTAATGTCGCTAATTACCAAGGGTGTGCTCCTTTCAGTCCTCCTAGAGGCTAAAACTCTATCATGCTAAAGCTGCGAGGGGGATCGCGAGCAATTCTATTTCACCGTAAAACTAGTCCACTCTTTCCTGAAAGAGCGATTGCGACTCAAACCTAATTCAGCGAGCCATACGGCGGTCTCATCTTTTGAGCAATGCTTTCAGCCCACCCATAGCTGGGAAGGCGATTGTGACACCGCTCAAAGGCTTACCGCTAACCTCATGTAATTCTTTCAGCCCACCCATAGCTGGGAAGGCGATTGCGACACTATTCCGACGAGGTTGTCAGCTTTTCTTTTTATCCTTTCAGCCCACCCATAGCTGGGAAGGCGATTGCGACCGTACTGCTGGAATGCCTACGCATTCATTTTCGCTCCTTTGCTAAAGATTCTGATCGGCAGCAAGAACTAGAGGAATTAGCGCAAGCAACCACGATTCCTGAGCTTCAGTTTTTGCTCTTTAGTGAGCAACGAGCGACTCGTGAGTTGACCGAGCAAGGACTCCGGCAACCGAAAGAGATTGTATTATTCATAACCTACACGATCGCACCCGGAAAGACTCAAACTCATAATCAGATCGAGCAGGCGATCGCTTGGTTTGTCAAGCATTACGAAGCCTTGAAGGGGCGAAGAGACCAACTTCAAGAACTTCGCTATCAGCATGTGCTGACGCAAGATTTCAAGGCAGGCTATCTGTATTGGAAGCAGCAACTCACGATTCGCATGGGACTCGGTGTAATTCCGCTAACTGCCCAAGAACTGTGGGAAGCTGAGGTTTGGTCAAAGTTCAATCATTCCCAAGTCCCTGCAATTCCCCAATGTCTCGTGTTGAAAGCGGGGAGCAGATAGACAAGCGGATTTTTGCGCTCAATCCAATAGATATAAGCAAAGACTGGTGGAAGCCAGACAACAAAATACGCCATAAACCGCCAGACTGCTGCAACTGGCTCTTGATTTAGCTGTGGAAATACAGTGGTTTTGAGTCCGATAAACAGTAACCAAGTCATAATCCAGGCAAGATGTAGCAGGATAACGTAGGTGATCAAGAGCAACCAAGAGGGTTGAAGGAATCGCTGTCGGAGTTGAACCATAACACAAGGGATAAAGCGACAGAATGGTCTGCTGGACAGAGACAAATTGAAACAGTGACTTCAATGCGATTCGATCAATTCGCTTGATCTAAAGCAGTTCGCACCTGTTGTTCTAGCAGTGTGCAACTAAAGCCTAACTGCTCTAAAACGATCGTACCCAATCCTTGCCCTTCGACCAAAATACCCAGGAGCAGATGTTCGGTGCCAATATAAGAGTGTCCCAACTCACGGGATTGGTTGAGGGCAATATTCAGCGTGGTTTTCGCTCTCGGCGTAAAGGGAACCTCATTCGGAGTGCTATGACCGCGCCCAATTTGGCGCTCGATCACAGGCTTCACAGCATCCAACCTAACTCCTGCGGCGCTAAGAACCTGAGCCGCAATGCCCGTTTCTTCTGACAGCAAGCCCACTAGAAGCTGCTCGGTGCCAACATACTGATGCTGCAAGCGGCGCGACTCATTCTGAGCAAGAAAGATAGCTTGAATGGCTTTCTGAGTAAATCGCTCAAACCCGACTGGCAATGCAACTCGCCCAAACCAATTGCTCAAAAAGGTTTGGACTGAAGGTAAAAAATTCTCAAACATAAATTTCTCCCGCGATGGAATCGTTTCGACTTCTAGCTCTAGCCGTTGATAAGCTTGCTCCTGTTGAGAAGCGGGCTGCCGAATTGCACACCCGTTGTAAAGAAATGCCAGCAGCGCTTCGGTTGTTTCCACATTGGCAGAGTACCAGAGGAATTGGCGATCGCGCTGTACCGTGACAAGGGCTTCAACCCGCAGCTTTTCCAGGTGATGCGACAGGGTGGAGTTGGGAATTTGCAGTTGTGCTTGCAGTTCCCCGACAGTCATTCCTTGAGGATAAGCCGCGAATAGCAGTCGCATGATATCTAAACGAGGCTCAGAACCGAGGGCAGCAAAGACATCAGCATATTGGGCAGAGTTGCTCATGCTATTTCTGGAAGTAATTTATATTTCTGGAATAGTCGAAATAAAAGTGGTGTCAAGATTTAGTTAGTCGCCCAGATTGTTTCAAAAACTGAAACTAAACGGTAGTGCATCAGAGAGCGGCGGTTCGGATAAAATTAACATCTACTTTCAAGCTTGATCTATGCAATGTCGGCTGTGTGGTCATCTGTAGATATGAATTATGAGATGAATTGGAAAAAGAACCGGGAAAACTGGGAAATGAATCTATAGGATTATTGCAATGAGTGGTTTGTTAAAAAAAGCATTGGGGTTATTTGGCGATCGTCCAGACTCAGAGGTACCAGAAAACCCCTCATCAGAACAGAATTCCTCAAACTTAACTTCATCAGAGACAGAACAACCAGAAATGCTCCCATCAGAGCAACAGTCACCAGCATCTCCTTCCCCTAAACACAATACACAGCCTGCCGATATGACTTCTGAGAACTACTCCGTGAAATATCAGTGGGTTTATAACTTAACACCAACTAATTGCCAGGAGTTTGAGGCACTGACATTTCCTAGCCTTCAGAAACGGTGGCAAACCCATCAGCAACGAGGTAATCTCGGTGGCGTTGTCGCGATCGTGGGTGGAGTAATGGTTGGGTTAGCGATCGTTGATCTTTTCCCGGAAGGTGCGGAAGTTCTTTCTCTGTTTGTTGTACCTGAATACCGACAACACGGCATTGGTGCTCAACTACTCCATTATGTGGAAACAGCATTACGTCGGCTTAAATGTCCCCAAGTTCAAATTCGCTATCGAGTCAGCGATTTGACCAATCAGGCGCTCGAAGCTATCCTAAACCATCAAGGATGGCAGGCTCCCAAAACCGATTTTCTCATTACCAAAACGACGATCGAAGCGCTCAAGCAAGCACCTTGGGTGTATCAATACCCACTGCCACCTAAATTTACCGTTTTTCCCTGGCTCGAATTAACCAAAGCAGAACGGGGGGGTATCTTACACCGCCGCTCCTATCCCGAAAGCCTCAATCCTTTTCATTCCGATCCTCGGCTTGAACCGATCAATAGCTTAGGCTTGCGTTATCAAGGTGAAGTGGTTGGTTGGACAATCAACCATCGTGTGGCTACCGATACAATTCGCTATTCCACAATGTACGTTGAGCCTCAGTTTCAGCGCTTGGGACGCGGATTTTCGCTTCTAACTGAAGCAATTAAACGCCAAATTGAAAGCGGGATTCCTTATGCGACGACTGCTGTTTCGAGTGAGAATTTACCGATGCTGCGCTGCACTGATCGTTATTACAAACCCTATGCCACTTATCTTTCTGAGTCTCGTTCTAGCTATAAAGTCTTAGATTAGTCTTAATTCAGAGGGATGTCAGTTTCTACATCCCTCTGAATTCGTTAAGGCTTTGTTTATACTGTTATCTGAAACTTAGTTTTCAGCAGCGATCGGTAAGCTTCAAGCAGCCCGTACCAGTTGGAAAGTGCTTGAGCGATTAGCTTTGAGCGATCATCAATTTCAACAACCGATAACTCATAGTGGAAATTGCCAGAAAAGAGCAGTCCTGAAATTTGCGAGTCGTCGGACAACCGCAATTGAGTTGGATGAATGCTGAGTTGGAAGCGGCAGTCGTCGAGCAGGTAAGACAAATTAAGTGAAGCTTGCATTGGTTCACGTCCAAACTGCTGCCATTCGCCCGGAGAGAGCAGCGTTTCTAGCAAATACTTCCGAGCACCATCCGCTTGATCTTGGAAGGTCACGATTCGTTTGGGATTGATACCGATCGCTTGATAATCAACCTTGGGCATCGTTTCAACAAATTTCGCTGCCATTCTGGCGATCGCGATGTCTTCCTGAGCTTTGCCGTTGATGGATTCGGAGAATGAGATTTTGCCAGGTTCAACCAGAAGGCTAATCCCATTTTGAAAGACCAGTTGTGTGACTTGCTGAGAAGTTACGGAATTTCGAGCCAGTTGCCACTCGCGAGGAACAATGCCGCTAAAAACAAAGAATTCTGGATTGAGCAGTGCCGCGCTTAGTTCATTGGCGACGATCACAATCGAAAGCTCCTGGATATCGATTGAGTTTTCTGAAGTGAGTTGGGGTGCGGCTTGCTCTAGGGATTGCTCAGAAGACTTCTCCAATACTAAGGCTGTATCCATTCAGACTGTCCTCAAAATTTTTGATGTTTTTATCATGCCCCTATCATTTATGAAGATTCCGATTGTCTTCGCTCTGAAATGAAAAAAGATGAGTATAAACGGTGAATGCTAAGCGTCATTGAAATATAGGCAACTTACCGGAGTCAGAAACGTGAATTTGTATGAGATCAATATGAGTTTTTGTCAGCTATTTTGCTGTGCACTTCTTAATATTTCGTAAGCTAATATTTTTCAGGATTTCAGTATTTCTACCTTCACGCAAGTGATCAATTTACCTCATTATAGGTAGATAATACTGAATTTATAAGCGTGTTGAGATCGCAAAGTCTAGCGACCTGCTCCACAGTAAAACCCGATCGTAACAGCGCTGCTTAATGTGCTAGAGCCGTTGTAGACATTGAACGCTCTGATTTATAGAGTCCTTCTGTACAAGACCAAGACTCAACAGATCGCCCTTGTCAAATAGGCAGAAGCTTCAATTCCGCGAGCTTTTGCCTATTACTGCTGGCTCTAAATTGTGTTGCCCTGTTGATTCACTTTCATAACTTCGCAGTCTTTTTTCTCAGGGGATTGAACGATGAGTTCCGATTTTAACCGCGCGTCTTTTTCTGATGCTAAGTCTTTCAAGCAACTAACAACTTCACCAGTCGAACTGCAAACAGGACTTACAAATCAGTCGCCGTGGGCAAACATTCCTCATGCGTTCTCCCTCTCAACTTCTCAGCAGTCTAGTCTCTTCAGCGGCGAATTTGAGACTCCATCAGACACAACACAAGGACTTGAAGCTGAACTGAGAACGGGAAGCAGTGACATCATTCGTCAGAATGCAGACCGTTCTTTTCCGATCGTTCCCTGGTCAAACGCGACAACCAGCACACCAAACAGTGTTGCGCCCTACACAAATTGGGATCAGGAGCTATTCTTTGTCGATAGCACGGTAGAGGATGCAGCCAGCCTCCTCGCCGGAATTTCTTCTAATCAAATCATCTATTTAAATGCAGCACAGGATGGTGTTGAGCAGATCACTGAGGCTCTAGCCCAACGGCAGGGAATTTCTGCGATCCATATCATTTCTCACGGCGATTCAGGTTCGCTGCGATTAGGTAATGCTGACCTGAGTGGGGAAACGCTCGATCGCTATCGCGACAGCTTACAAGCCTGGAAAACTAGCCTGACCGACGATGCTGATATTTTGATTTATGGCTGTGATGTGGCAGCAGGAGAGCAAGGGCAAGCAGTTATCACGCAAATCAGCCAGCTAACCGGGGCAGATGTTGCCGCATCGGATGATTTGACCGGGAATGCAGCACTGGGTGGAGACTGGATTCTAGAATTTGGTGCAGGGACGATCAACACAAGCGTCCTATTCAATATTGACTATCAGCACATTCTGGCAACCGCTTCTCTCACCAATGGCAAATTTGTGTATTCGACGACCGGTGAGACAGGAGTTGAGAAGAACCAGCTCACGGTTTCGATCAGTGGTAGCAATCTCATCGTCACAGACAATGACCAAGATTCATATTCGATTGGGATCTCCGGATCTGATATCAAAATCATTAATACCTATAGCGTCAGTGTAGCGCTCAGCACCATCACATCTTTTGAGATTAATACAGGAAATAGTGATGACACGATCACCTTCTCTCCAGATTTCAGCAGCTTCTTGAACGCTGTCAATATCAGCATTAATACAGGGATGGGGTCGGATACCATTACGTTTGACACCGTAGTTAACACCCAAGGCGGAACCCTGTCGATCGAGACTGGCGATGATGGTGACACGATTACCTTCAATCAAGCTGTCGATACGAAGGGCGCAAGTTTTAGCATCAATAGTGGTAATGGGGGAGATACCATTACGGTTAATGCTGCAATCAGCACCCAAGGTGGAACCTTTACGATCAATGCTGGCGATGATGGTGACACGATCACGCTCAACCAAGCTGTCGATACAAAGGCTGGTTCTTTCAGTCTTAGTGGAGGCGGCGGAAACGATACGTTTAACGTTAACAACACGATCTCTACAGCAGGTGGAGCTGTCAGTCTTAACGGAGGCGACGGAAACGATACGTTTAACGTTAACAACACGATCTCTACGGCAGGTGGAGCTGTCAGTCTTAACGGAGGTGACGGAAACGATACGTTTAACGTTAACAACACGATCCCTACGGCAGGTGGAGCTGTCACCATTAGTGGGGATAGTGGAAACGATACAGCTACGATAAACGCAAGTGTCTATACACAGGGCGGCAATCTCAGTATTGAGGCGAACACGTTAACTGTGAAGGCTGGCAACAATCTTTCAACCCGTAAAACCTCCGGAGCAGATCACTCCACAGCAACTTCTACAGGCAATTCTGGTGCGATCTCCTTAATAGGTGAACAAATTACGATCGGATCAAAAGACAGTGCACTTTACACCGGACTGTACTCTCAAGTCGAGACCGGAAGTACTTACAAAGCAGGCGACATCAAGATTAACGTCAGCGAGACTGCGCTCACGACACTCGATCCGACGGACACCAGCAACGCGACGATCGATCTCAATAAAGTAATCCTGAAGGGAAACAATGTTACTTTCTCTGCCACTGCGGATTATGCTCAAACATTTGATGATAGTAGTTCGGTCGCAGGCTGGGCAGTTAGCTTTTTAGACAACTATTCTCTGGTGGGAGGTGGAGCGGTTTCCAAATCCACCGCAACGATTACAGCAGATTACTCCACGCAAATTACCGGTGCTGATGTCAGTATGTCTGCGAGCGCGACCACCGAGGCAATCATTCAGCCTCTTTTCTCTTACATTTTGGGTGCTGCCTACGCTAAAGCGGATTCCACTGCGAAAGTGACATTTGCAGGAAAGATCACCGCCACCAGTAACGTTTCTATTTCTACACTGACTGATAACACGGTTAGTGCTCAATCCAGTACCTCCAAGTGGGACAGTTCAAATGCCGTGCCAATTCGGCAGCCTCCGCAGCAATTACCGAACTCTACAGTAACTCCACCGCACAAATTACCGACCAAGCTTCGATCTCAGCAGGCGGAAATGTCAGTGTCACAGCGAAAACGATCGATCGTAACTACACCAGCGCTAAATCAAGTACTAGTTCGAATGGAACACTTGCGGTTGCTGCTGCTGTTTCATTAGAGGATGGCAGCACAAATGCATTGATGGATGGTCAGGTCACGGCTGGAGGCAGTATTACTGTCGAAGCAAGCCAGAAGAATGAGGATGTTCAAAGTATCCTCACAGGTGGCAGTAGCTTGACAGGTGGGAGTGGGGTGAGTGCTGTTGCGGGTGTCAGTGAGCTCAAGGGTGATGTGTTCTCTGGAATTCAGAGCAGCGTTGGAGCAGGGCTTTGGAGTGCAATTGCCTCCTTGGGATCATCAGAGTCCTCTCAGGCTAGCAGTAAGACGAAAGGAAAGACCCCCAGCTTTCAGATTGGGGCTGCTTTCGCTTATATCGATGACACGAACAATGTCACGGCTCGCATTGGAGATACTTACAAACCTGGTGAGACTGCGGCAGCAAACGTCACGGCTAAATCGGGTAGCATCACTGTCGATGCTACGGCTGAATATCGGCCTAATGTCACAGCGAGTTCGATGCTAGATGACTCCGGCAGCAGTTCATCCGGCGGCAGTTCATCCAGCTCCTCTAGCGGTTCTTCAGGTAGCACATCCTCTAGCAGCTTTGCGGGTTCGGCAGGTGTTGCGATCGGAGACTACACCAATAACGTTACTGCTTATATTGGCAGTTCGGCAACCGTTAACGCTTATAAGAGCTTATCGGTAACGGCTAACACGCTGAATAACTATAGCGCTGAGTGGGGCGTTAACCTCGTCGAACCTTTTACTGGGACTGGAGACTGGTATACCAAGGCGGGTACGTTCGTCAATAATTTATCGGGTTATCTTAACAATAACTTGGGTTTAGATAACTACGTATTTGATTCCTGGAGCCAAGCAACAGCCAGTGCCGAGAGCAAATTGGCAGCAGCCGGTGCCGTGACTGCTCTATCCTTGGATCATACAAGCAAAGCCTATATCGATCAAAACGCCAAAATCAACCAAGACACGACGCTGCGATCAGATCAGCAAACCGTGATGGTTGAATCTAATAGTATTAATGAATCTGTTCACTTTGGCGGTAACATTGCTCTACCTGGAGTATCCTGGAACGGCAAAACTTCGTCTGCACACTTTAGTATTGGTGGAGCTGGCGCAAGCGCGAGTAACGCAGTAGGTGGAACAGTATTGGTGCTGGACTACATAAACGATGTCTCCGCTCGAATTGAGGATGGAGTGACATTGTATGCCGATAGCCTAAAGGTGAATGCTGATAGCAAGACGATGAGCATTGATATTGCGGCTTCTGGCGGTAAGGCTGACAAGTTTGGCTTTAATGGCGCAGGCACTTGGGTCTTTGTCGATAATACAACCACTGCACAAATTGATGACGGGGTGACTCTGGTGGTTGGAGACAACCTCGTGAGTGGTTCAACCGCAAGTTTAGTCGTAAGCGCCGAGGACACCAGCGATGTCATCAATATCATGGGCGGAATTTCCGTCAGTGACAGTATCGGTATGGGAGTCACAGTTGGGTTCAATACGATTGATCGTAATACCCGTGCTGTAATCGGTAATTTAAGTGGTTCTGGTGAAACTGATCAAGCCACATCAATTAGTAGCAGTGGCAATGTCAAAGTCAATGCGAAGAATGATGGGTATATTGGTTCTTTCTCTCTAGCCTCGGCAGTTTCCACAGGTGGTGATGTCACCAACCATTCAGATGGCACGACTACAGGTTCCACAAGCTATGGAGTAGGCATCTCCGGAGACGTAGCATTTAACGAAGTTACAGACACCACCGAGGCGTATTTGCGGGATGTCAAAGTCACGACGACGAATCAATCGACTGTCAGCGTCACGGCTAACAATGATAGTGAAATCATGGCGATCGGTGGCTCGGTTGCCCTGACGATTGGAAATAACTATAAATCCACAAGCTCATTGGGCTTAGCAGGCTCCTACGGTCAAAATATCGTCAGTCAGACTACCAATGCCTACCTGGAAAACACAACACTTACAAATCCCAAGACTTTTACCGTCACTGCCACCAACACGAGTGAAATTTATGCTGTTGTCGCAGGTGGATCGGGAGCAGCGAATTCTGATCTGAATACAGGCATCGCTGGCGCAGTCACCATCAACGAAATTACCAATACCACCAAAGCTTATATTGCCAATTCCACAACGACGATCGCAGGTGCGATTACCGTCAGTGCTACGGATAGTTCCACCTTGCATGCTGATGCTGGCGGAGTTGCGTTGGCGATCGCATTCAAGCCTGAATCAAATGCGGCCTCCCTAAGTGCAGGGGTAGGCGTATCTGTTAACGATGTCACGAATACTGTGAGTGCCTATGTTGATAAATCTACACTCACTGCTGCTGGAAACGTTGCCGTAACAGCGACATCGACAGGAACAATCGATGCCTTTGCTCTGGGGGGAGCAGCCTCCGTCAGCTCCAATGCTTCTCTAATGGCTTTCAGCTTTTCTGGTGCTGGGGCGGGTGCAGATAATGACATTGAGAATACCATCAGTGCTTACGTTACAAATAGCAGCACTATTACAACGTCTAACAGTGGAACGATTTCAATTACTGCTACCGATAACAGCACTATCACTGCCGATAGCGGGGGATACTCGATTGCCTTTAGCCGCAGTTCGGCGAGTGCATCTGGTTCTGTTGGTGTGGCGATCGCCAATAACGATATTCAGAACACGATCAGCGCTTACGTTGATCAGTCCACTCTGAACTCGACCGGCGCAGTTGATATCACGGCACAGTCGACGGCAGAAATCGATGCGCTGAGTATTGGGGGTTCGGCTGCTGGATCGTCTGGCTATTTAGGCAGTCTGAGCATCAGTGGCGCGGGTGCGGGCACGACCAATAGCATCGACAATAAAATCTCCGCCCAAGTGAAGAACACTGCAACAATCACAACGTCTAATAACGCGGCAGTCACAGTGAAGGCAACAGACGGCAGCCTGATTACCGCAGATGCCGGTGGCGTAGTGATCGCAGGAACACTGGGCAATGGTTCGAGCGCATCATTGTCGATCGGCGCTTCTATCGCCACCAATAAGATTGGGTTAGAGCGCGGCCACACAATTCAAGCTCTCGTTGACAATGCAACTATCAATGCTGCTGGCAATGTCGGACTAACTGCGAGCTCTACTGCCACGATTGATGGCTTAGCTTTCAGTGGAGCAGCCGCCGTTTCCGGCTCTACAGGAGGCGGAAATATCAGCCTTGCAGGATCTGGAACTGGCATTGAGAATACAATTAAGGCGACGATCGCAGCAGGGATTCAAAACGGTGGAAAAGTCACGACTGTCGAAACGGTTACTCTGACTGCGACTGATGATAGTGAGATTACGGCTGATGCTGGAGCGGCTAGCCTCGCAATCGGTGTGAGTGGAGATGGATCTGGTGCTGTATCTATCGGAGTTGCGATCGCCAATAACGAGATCAACAATACGGTCAAAGCCTTTGTCGATAAAGGAACAGTCACTGCAGGCGATTTGAATCTCTCCGCTTCGTCTAGCGCTCTAATTGATACCAAAGGTATCGCAGGGGCCGTTTCCGTTGCAGCTAGCGGTGGAGCATCCTTGAGTGGTGCGGGAGCCGGGACAGGGGTAACGAATACCCTGCGGAACACTATTCAGTCTTACATCCAAAACGGCAGTACAATCACCACCAAGACGGATGCAAATAATGGTGGTGATCTCAATTTCAGCGCGATCGACGATAGCACTATTGAAAGCGTCGCCATCGGTGGAAGCATTGCCATCTCTGGGAGTACAGGTGCAGCCTTTAGCTTGGCAATCGGGGCTGTAACAATGACCAATACGATCGA
Source organism: Leptolyngbya sp. AS-A5 (assembly GCF_039962495.1). NCBI lineage: Bacteria > Bacillati > Cyanobacteriota > Cyanophyceae > Leptolyngbyales > Leptolyngbyaceae > Leptolyngbya > Leptolyngbya sp. AS-A5. The sequence goes on from NZ_JAMPLL010000011.1 coordinate 80,932, forward strand.
CAACACGGTTCAGTCGTTCATTGGTCAAAATTCAACCGACAGCACGAGCATTAGCGCAGGAGATGATATTGCCCTGACAGCGCAGTCTAAGCTGACCATGACGCAAAATACTGCCGTTGCTGCGTCGCTCTCCGCAGGAGTTGCGCCAACCAGTGCCAGCTTCAGCGGCGCTGGCGCTAGCGTTACGACGACTACAACGAGTGATATAGCGGCCTTTATCCGCAACGTAAATACGTCGACCAATAGCTACAACGTACAAGCAGCAGACGCAATTACTCTAACAGCCAACGATGCCTCCAATCTTGATCCGACTATTGGCAGCGGTGCGCTAGTTGCAAGCATGGTCGGTGCATCAGTTGGTGTATCTATCACTGATACAACTGTAAACAATACAGTTCAAGCCTACATCGACAATGCAAAAGTCTCTTCTACCAATGGCAATCTCAGTCTCACAGCGACCTCGTCACCCGATATCGATGCCCTGGCGGTTGCGACTTCGGTGGCTGCAAGCATAGGTGGAGCTGGGGCAGGCGCAGAAGCGACCGCAACCGTGAAGTCTACAGTCGAAGCTCGAATTGGCTCTGGCAGTAGCGTGAAGGCGAAAACTATTAATGTCACGGCTGATAGTACTGATGACGTCACAACTGATGCCTATGGCACGGGCGCAGGCGTAGTTGCGATCGGAGCGGCCGTTGCAGACTCCAAGACCCAAAGCACAACGAAAGCCCATGTTACTGGAGCGCAGATTACTGCGACGAATCTCAATATCAGCAGTACTGGTGACGGCAAGGTTGATGCTGGCGTGATGTCGCTTGCGGGAGGCGTGTGGGCTTCTGGATCAGGTAATAGTGCGGATGCAACGTTTGATTCCACCGTACAAGCCTACATTGGAGATTCAACGACAGTCACCCTCACAGGCAATCTCAACATCACCGCTACCGCGCAACCCGATGTGGATGCGACTGCTTTCGGCTTGAGTGTATCCGGACTCTTACAGGTGGGCTATTCTGCTGCAACCGCTGAAGTGACACCTCAGATCGACGCTTACATTGGCAATGGCAGTACAATTAGTGCGAGTAATTTGACTCTCCTCGCGCAACAAAGTCTACCAACTAGCGGAGATGCTGCCTATGCCAAGGCAACAGGATCGGGAGGCGCAGTATTTGGTTCACTCAACGCTAGCGAAAGTACTGCCACCAATTCAGGACAGGTCAGCGCCTATGTTGGTAAGTATAGTAACTTAACGATTACCAATACTGCTTCGATTAAAACAGATGCCGACAGCCAGCAGACAGCAGAAGCAGATGGCTACAATGCTGGGGCATTAGCACTGGGCAACAATATTGCTAGTGCTGAGTCAAGCCTGACGACACAAGCCTATTTGGACAATGGAGTCAATGTCACGGCTAAGGATTTGAAGATTCAGGCGATCGGTAACGATTACAACTACGCAAACGCGATCGCGGGTGGTGGCGGTGTGATTTCTGGGCAGGCAGCGACAGGTTCGACGGACAGTGCAAGTACCGCTAAGGTTCGCATTGAGGATGGAGATACCACGAGCGGCAATGTAGAAATCAAGATCAGTAACGCGATCGACATTCTGGCTGACCAAACCACGAAATTCAACAGCAAAGCCAACAGTGTAAATGCTTCGGTGGTTGGTGGGAGCGGCGCTTACACTGAGAACACAGTGAATTCCACCGCAAGCGTCACGATTGGCGTTGATCCGGACAATACCGTTCAGAATTTAGTGATCAACGCTGCCAGCTTGACCGTGAATGCAATTCAGACCATTCTCAAGCCAGAGCTGGTTGACGAAACCGCGGAGTCAGCATCGGGAGGTGTCATTGATGCACCCGCTGCATCGAGCACAACGACGATTAATAACTCGACGACGATTACGATCGGCGACAGCTCGACCAGCAATAACTTTGACACCACGATTTCCACCACAGGCGATATTACCTTAAACGCGCTGAATACAGTCTATGCTTGGGACGATACGCTGCTCGATAGCGGTGGCGTCGTCTCGGTTGCCCGATCAAACTCGAAGGTAGAGCAAAAGACCAACGAAGCGGTGATCACAATCCAGGATGCCAACCTGTATAGCGATGGTGAGATTACCCTTTCAACGCGAGCAGAGGTTGAGTTTGATGTCACTGCCAGCGCTTCTAGTTATGGAGTGGCTGGCGTTCCTTCTGCCTATTCAACGGCAACCACGAATACTAAAAACCAGATTCAACTCAAGAATGGAGCGTATCTGCGCTCTGAGAAAGATGTCAATCTTTTGGCAGGGCAGAATGCTGATGGGGACACTAACGTAATCAACATCAATGCCCGCTCCAATGTCTGGAATTACACGGCTGCTCCAATTAGTAGTGCTGGGTCATCGGATGCTTCTGTCACTTTAGAGAACACAATTACGATCGACGCAGGTGCCCAGATCTTGACGGTCAATGACACCAATCTGCTCACGACAGAAGGCGATGTCGAAGCGGTAGGAGTCCTGAAGAGCCAAGACGGTTACGAAGAGCTTGTCGGAAACTTGTCAGGTGCATCGGTTGCAGACATTAAACGCACAGTTGACAATATCAAGCGTACAACGGGTGTTACGGTCAATGGCACGGTCGAGGTCAGTATTGAGAACCAGGAAACGCTGACGATCGATGAAAGCTTGAACCTGAACTCAAAAACAACCGTGAATGGTGTCAGCGTCTACCCGATCAATATCACGCAGCAGACTGATGGCATTGGCACTGTCACTCTTAGCGTCGAGAATGTTTACAACACCATTAGTCAACGGATTCTGCAACTTAAAGAGCTGAAAGCCGCTTACGCTGGTGACGTCAGTACCGTTGCCTCCTACACCTCCGAGATTGAATATTGGGAAATCAAACTGGCAGAACTGGGATCTGTAACGCAGGTTACGTATATTGATGTACCAGATATTACGGTGAAGGTGGGCGATATCCGCGTTACAGGCGACTACCTCAAGGGTAGCGGCCTGTTGAATTCGCCTGGCGATGCCAAAATTCTTATTACAAATGGTAGCCCCTACTACTTGCGGGTTAACGATCTCAATATCCCAGAAATTGCAGGGGGACGAATTCTCTTCAATACTGCTTCGGTCACGAGTAATGCGACGATCAATAGCCGGAATACAAGCGGCAATACCGCTAATTTCAGCCAAATCACGACATCAGCCAGTAGCGATGAAGCCCTGATTAGTGTAGAAAATACTTACGATCCGACCTTTGCCGTGCAGAAGAGCCAGTTTACTGCTCTGGGCGTGAGTACACCAGCGGCTCCTGATTTGGAAGTTCTTGGGTCTGTGTCCAACTTCAAAGGCACGGTCAGGTTGACGAACGATGAAGGAAGCATTGTCGTCACGGGTAGCCTCAATGCAAAAACTATTGATATTAACTCTGGCAGCGACTTTGTCTTAAGCGACAATGGCACGGTGTTTGAATTCAATCCCTCTAGTAAAGTCAACGTCTCCAACAATACAATCACGATCGCTAGCCATGGATTGAAGACAGGCGAGCAAGTGTTCTATCAAAACGGCGGTGGTACAAGCATTGGTGGATTGATAAATGCTCGTAGCTACTTCGCGATCGTTGTTGATAGCAACACAATCAAGCTTGCCTCCACTGAAACCGATGCCTCCGCGAATAAGGCAATCGATCTGACCAGTGTAGGGAGCGGCACTCAGAGTCTTAGCCTCACAGATGATCTGGGCTTCCTACATGTAGGTGGCGATCCGCGTAGCCAATTATCCGGTACCGCCAGCACTTATGAAACTGGTAGTGCAACCACTGGGAGCTCCTCTGTAGATCCCAGCAGTGCCAGCAGTATTACCGCAAGCAATAACGTCTTTATTAATGCTCGCTATCTCAACATCAACGGTGTGATCCAGAGCGGAATGCCCGATCGTAGTCTTACCCTCAGCGACACACTCAACTCTACGATTTTTGGTTTCAAATTCAGCTATGATCTCGCCAGAATGTTTGGTGGAACGCCCTCCACCAAGTACCTCACTCTGTCTACCGATACAGACGGCACTGGCATTGATGCCAAATACAACGCTGAAACAAACCGCATTGAATTAGACAATGTCTCGATCGAAGGCGGTTACATGCAGTTGACTGGGCATATCCTCAGTACAGGCGACGGCAACCTGAAAGTGATGGATGGCTTTGGGCGGATCAACATCGTCAACAACACGAGCTTTGATATTGCGCTCAACAGCATTGACACGGGTGGCAGCGGCATCGAAGGAAAACTCAAAATTATTGATACTGCTCGAACGGGAGCAGATGGCGAAGCTCTCGTCACAACCTATACCCATGTTGGCAATAATGTCACGATAACTGACACCTCAATATCTGGCGGCAAGACGACCACGACTTCCAATTCCCGTAGCGCCAGCTACAGCCCCCTTGCAAACCAACGTTATACCTGGGTGACCGGGCAATCTAGCCTCACTGAAACAGTAAAAACTTATGCCAAATCGAATGTCTGGGGAATTGATGAACTCGCAAAAGATCCTGGAACAGAGATCGAGTCGCATACTACACTGCTGGATGAAACGCCGCTGTTAGAAGGAACTTATGTTGAAACCGGCACCAGCAGCAATCTATACAACTACAGCCGCGAAGTAGTGACCACGAGCAACAGTCAACTCGTGGATCAGGATACCTGGAAAACTACAAGCGGCTGGTGGGTCTTTAAGTCAACTACCTACTATCGCCGCGATACCTATCAGAAAGGTCAGAAGACAATCAATACTCACAGCTACAAGGCTGATTCTCCAATCGCCGTGACCTTCGTTGGCTATGACACGGGTTCGATCAGTGTGACCTCTACCTCGAACATTCTGATTTTAGATTCAGTCACCAACGAGGGTGGCACCACGACTCTCAAATCCACTTCTGGTTACATTGGCAACCTGTCCACGGCAGGCACGATTACCAGCAATAGCCTAGTGCTCTCCGGCAGCAAATTAGAGGGTTTGAAGACTGACGTGAATCAGTTGCAATTTACGGCAACTGGGGATGTATCCATTACTGATACTGCAGGCGATGTGACGATTTCTGGTGAAAGTTATTCTTCATCCGGTAAAGTCACACTGTCTACAGAAGGCTCACTGCTGAGCGCAGGTGCGGGCACTTATGATATTAAGGGTTACGCGATCGATCTGACTTCTGAGAGTGGCTCGATCGGCTCCTCCACTCGGTCACTTCGCGTGAATTCTGGTATTAAAACTAACGCGACGCTCAGTACCGCCGATGGCGTCTCTGGTCTCACGCTAGATGCCGCGGATGATATCTACCTGGAGGAAACGGATGGCGATCTTTATCTCGTCAGCGCTAAGGCGGGAAGCAATATTACCCTCAATGTGACCAAGGGTGGACTGATTGACAACAACCTGTCAGAAACGCTCGATCCTTACTCCCAAGCCCAGCTCGAAAGTCTCTGGTCGCAAGTTGGTTTGACGACCGATCGTAGTTCTAAGGCGATCGCCAGCTTCAAGCAACAGGCAGAGCAGCTTTATGATACCTACTGGAACTATCGCAACGTCAAATCCAGCGTGAATGCAGCAGGTCAAATAGTCTATACCGCTGACGACTACAACGCCAACTTCTCTTACAGTTACAGTGATACTGCGAAAGCCCAACTGCGTACGCTCGGCTACACTGATAGCGCGATCGCTGCGATGGCAGCAGAGAAAACCGCACAGCATCACACCCTCCATCAGTTGTTCAGTGGCGGTAGTGTGACCCTAACCGGCAATGATGCTTACATATCTACTGTCATTACTGACCTGTTTAAGGACAGTGACTTCACCGGCAAGAACCTGACCACCGTCAGCACTTACAGCCCCACGTTAATCGAGTCGAAGTATAACGTCAGCACTAGTCAGCAAGGCAGCCTTAGTCAAGGCAGCAAGTGGAGCCTGGATCAACTGAAAAATACGGTTGCCGCCGGATTGTTTGGTTCCGTAACAGATACGCAGTACATGGTCGAGGATCCAAATATCACAGCCGGTGGCGACATCACGATCACAACGAGCGGTGGTGTTGGTCGCGCTGAAGGTACAGTCGTGATCGATAACTGGAGCAGTATTAAAAACTGGGCGACCGATCTGACCGAAGCTCAACGTCTTGCGCTCAGCTATGCAGAGCGCGATGATATCACCTACTATGATGCATCGGGCAACAAGATTAGTGATCTGAGCAAATCGGGCACCTCGATCGCCAAGGTTTCCATCAGCCTCAAGCAAGATGTAGACATCAATACGACTGGGGAAATTAACCTCACGGCTGGCGGCAATGTCTTCCTAGGGTCTGAGCAAGACATTAACCTCGATCAGGTTAAAGCGGGCAGCGAAGTGCGGATTAAGGCTGCTAAAGGCATTGTCAACGTGGCTGCGTCAGGAGCAGTCAACGTTACCAGCGGAGGTGATCTGGTTCTAGAGGCCGGAAGTGCCAGCATAGGGACTAGCACCACTCCAATTACGATCGACCTCAAAGATAACGCTTACTACTACAATGGCAAGCTCTATCTTCTGAGTAGCTCGGCCACCTGGGAAACGGCTCAAACCTACGCTCAGAGTCTAGGCGGCAACTTAATCACAATCAATGATGCAACCGAAGAAGCATGGTTGAAGTCGACATTCGGCTCAACAGAAAGCTTCTGGATTGGCTTGACTGACAAGGTGACGGAAGGCACTTTTGCTTGGGCAAATGGTGAAACTACAACCTATCGTAACTGGGCAGCAGGTGAACCGAATAATTCCAATAATGAGGATTATGTCTCCATGAACTTTGGCAGTAATCGCCAATGGAACGATAACTCCTCAACCGCAACGATGCGCGGCATTGTAGAAATCGGTTCTCTTGGCGCTAACTTGACCGCTCGTGCGAAGACAGATATCTATGTCGCAAATAGCGGCAACCTCAATATCAGTGAAGTCTATGCTGGAAATATTCTCAGTCTGTCTTCGACAGGGGGCATTATCGATGCCAACAATAATGCTGATGCCAATCTCCAAAGTGACTTCCTGACACTAACTGCCCCATCTGTAGGAACCCCTACGAACGCAGTCGACTTCGCGGATGATACAGAAGTCAAGTTGAATACGACTCAGAATGTATATTTGCAAACCCTTGGGGATCTGAGCGTCGATGTTTTGGGTAGAACAAGTGGAACTGTCAACATCACCGGCGATAGCAGCAACAACATCATTACGCTCTACAGCAGTTCTGACAGCCTCAATTCAACGATAGACATTTCTATTAATGGTGGAAGCGGTAGCGATACCCTGATTGTGAAACCCACCCGTACGGGCGGCACATGGGATCAAACGAACCGAACGATTACGGGTACAGGTTTAGGCACGATCGCTTACAGCAATATTGAAACGGTGAAAATCACGCCGGTTGCTGGAAACGACAGCGCCACGACGACTGAAGCAACCTCGACTACGTTTACTGTCTTGGGCAATGATGTCGACTTTTATCCTGCGAACGCGATCGCAATTTCAGAAATTGGCGGCACCAGCGTCACGGCAGGCCAAACAGTGACCCTGACTTCTGGTGCATTAGTCACCTTCAATGCCAACAACAGCTTCACCTATAATCCCAATGGCAAATTTGAATTCGTTGGAGTGGGCAAGACCGCAACCGATACCTTTACCTACGGTGTAACCAATTCCTCTGGCGGAACGGACACCGCAACGGTCACCGTGACGATCGCTGGGATTAACGATGCGCCCACCGGCGTAGACGATAGTCTGACCACAGATGAAGCGACGACATTGACGATCTCGGCGCTCAGCAATGACTTTGATACTGATATTGGAGACACACTGAGTATCACCCATGCCAATGGTACCGCTGTGAGTGCTGGCTCGATCCTAACGCTGGCGTCTGGCGCGAAGGTGACTTTCAATGCGGACGGCACCTTCAGCTACAATCCGAACGGTAAGTTCGAATATCTAGGAATTGGGAAGACAGCCACCGACAGCTTTCAATACACCATCAGTGACGGCAAAGGAGGCACCAGTATTGCAACCATTAATCTCACAATTACTGGGGTTAATGATGCTCCTACAGCCAAAGCTGACAGCGTGACCACCACCGAAAACTCGACAGTGACCTTCGCAGTCCTAGGTAACGACTCGGATATTGATGTAGGAGATACCCTTAGCGTCACAAAGATAAACGGCGTCACACTGAGTGCTGGTTCTAGTGTCTTGATTGACTCTAAAGCTAAGGTTACGCTGAATGCCAACGGTACGCTCACCTATGATCCAAACGGCAAATTCGAGTATTTGGGCAAGAGTGCAACAGGTACCGATAGCTTCACCTACACTATTAGTGACAGCAAAGGGGGAGTCAGTACCGCAACTATTAATCTCACGATTACCGGAGAGAATGATGCACCTACTGCAAATGCAGATAGTGTGACGACCAATGAAGACATTTCGACTACATTCAGCATCTTGAGCAATGATTTTGATATTGATACGGGTGACACGATTAGTATCAGTCGGATTAATGGCAAGGTTATGGTTCCTGGTTCAACGATTACGCTGACTTCCGGCGCAAAGCTTACTTACCATACCAACCGCACTTTTACTTATAACCCCAATGGTAAATTTGCTGCACTCAACATGGGTGATACAGCGACCGACAGCTTCACCTATACGATTGTCGATGGTAAAGGAGGAAGCAGCACTGCCACTGCTACGATCACAATTAAAGGTGGCAGCTTCTTCGAACGGACAGGAAGTAGCAATCCATTCAACGGTGTCGATGTCGGCTATAACAGCAACATAACATTTGCAGATCTCGATAAAGATGGCGATCTGGATGCGTTTATGGCAGCATCTGAGGGTATCCGCTACTATCAGAATACGAATGGTAGCTTTACCCAAGTCACTGGAACTTCTAATCCCTTGAATGGGGTGTCCGGTGCCTCGATTTCCTTTGCAGATATTGACAAGGACGGCGATTTAGATGCCTTCGTTGGTGATGCTAAGCTCGGTATCAATTACTACCAAAACAACAATGGTAAATTTTCTCTAGTCACTGGTGCTAAGAATCCCTTCAATAACATTTCTGACACTATTGCACCCAGCTTTATCGATATCGATAATGATGGTGACTTAGACGCCTTCGCAGGAAGCATTGACGGCACAATTAAGTTCTATCGCAATACCAATGGCAGCTTTGCTCAAGTGACTGGAAGTGCCAATCCCTTTAATGGGGTAGATTTTGGTGATGACACTAGCATATCCTTTGCTGACGTTGACCTAGATGGCGACTTAGATGCTTTTATTGGGAAATCGGCTGGTATTATTGGCTACTACAGCAACACAAACGGCAACTTTGCTCCATCAAGTAGCAATCCGTTTAATGGGGTAGACGTAGGACAAAATGCAACGATCGCGTTTGCTGATATTAATGGCGATGGCGATTTAGATGCCTTCATCGGTGAATTCGATGGTAATTTCAATTACTTCGAGAACGTCAACACGGCACCTGTTGCCTCGGCTGACAGCACAACAACGAATGAGGATACCGCGATTACCTTTAGTACATTAAGCAATGATTCTGATGCGAATGTTGCCGATACGCTAAGCATCACGAAAGTGAATGGCACTTCCATGACCGCTGGCTCTTCAATTTCTCTCACCTCTGGAGCAAAGGTGACATTGAATGCCAACAAGACCTTTACATACAGCCCGAACGGTAAGTTCGAGTATCTGGGAAGCGGAAAGTCGGCAACGGATAGCTTCACCTACTCGATTAGCGATGGCAGAGGAGGTATCAGCACTGCGACCGTCAGCTTGACGATTACTGGAGTCAACGATGCTCCTGTTACTGTTGCCGATAGCGCAACTACTGATGAAGACACCACGACTACAATCAGCGTACTGAGCAATGACTATGATATGGATACAGATACCTTCAGCATCACTCAGGTGAATGGAGCCGCAATCTCCTCTGGTTCTACAATCACGCTCGGTTCTGGTGCAAAATTGACCATAAATAGTAATGGCACCTTTACCTACAATCCTAATGGCAAGTTCTCGTCCTTGCAGTCGGGGGCAACAGGTAGTGATAGTTTCACCTACACCATTAGCGATGGTAAAGGTGGTACCAGTACGGCAACTGTCTCTCTGTCAATCACTGGATTAACCTTTAGAGAGCGTACTGGTACAGCGAATCCCTTCACCGGGTTAGATGTTGGTGACAAAGCAACTCCTGCTTTTGCAGACATTGATAAAGATGGCGATTTAGATGCTTTTGTGGGATCATCTGATGGAACGATTCGCTACTATCGCAACACCAATGGAAGCTTCACCCAAGTTACTGGAACTGCTAATCCCTTTAATGGAATCACTTGGGGTAATAACAGCAGTATCTCTTTTGCGGATATTGATCGTGATGGTGATTTAGATGCTTTTATTAGCGGAACTAAAGGGGGGATCGGATACTACCAAAATACCAACGGTGTCTTTACTCTGAACACGAATACTACCTTGTTCCCTGGTTTAACCTTCACCACTAATGCTCCTACATTCGCAGACATTGATGGAGATGGCGATTTAGATGCATTCATCACCAATGCAAGTAGCTCGTCTAGCACAACAGGCTCGATCGCGTTCTATCGCAATACCAATGGCAGCTTTACGCAAGTTACCGGAACGGCAAACCCATTCAATGGAATGAGTATTGGTGTTAACACTCGCTATGATTTTGCAGACCTTGATAAAGATGGAGATCTAGATATGTTTGTGGGTGACGACAAAGTTGGCGCTGCCTACTACCGGAATACCAATGGTAGCTTTAGCTATGAGTCAGGTGCGAATCCCTTCGCCAATATCAGTGGCATCGGTTCAACTAGTGCAATTATCTTTGCAGATATAGATAAGGACGGGGATTCGGACGCGATCTTTGGTCAGCAGGATGGCACCTTGAAATACTTAGAAAACAAGTAATCCTGTTGAGCTGTAATGAAGCGATAGCGAATAGGGGCTGCCTCTTTCCACCAGTCCCTTTCGCTCAAAAATTATTGCCGCTTAGGCTATTGCCACCTGAATTTTCGATCGCGTTTCTCTACCCTTCCCGCTAGCGCTCTCTCATTCGAGAAACCTTCTAAGTCTCACAATTGCCTTCTAAATCTCACCGCTTATAAGTTGTGTTTCAAAGCCCCGAAGCCGGGAACCTTAAAGGTGGAGGAATAAAAAATAGCAATGCAAGAAACTCAGTACATATTCTGTTCTGAAAAATGCTGAGCCAAACACTAGCGTTCCTGCTTTAATAGCACCAAGCCCCAAGACACATTTTTTACCCGTGAGGAAGTATGAGTATCAGTGTGAATGAAACCGCCCCGATCGTGCCAAAAGTACAATTAACGCATAAGACAATTCTGCAAGAGCCGAAGCGCAAGGAAACGTGGAAAGTTCAAGCGATCACAATGCTTCGGAGTGCCGCTTTGCCGGTCGCGGGTGCCGCAGTCATGAATATTGCTTTTTTACAGACTGCAATGGCATTGTCCTATAACTCTACTGGAACACCATTTACTAATACGGGATTGGGGCTTCCAACGGGAATAGCAGTCGATAGCAGTGGCAATGTCTTTGTCTCGAATTTTGATACCGCTACTATATCAAAATATACTAGCAACGGCACTCCATCAGCGACATTTGGATCAGGTGCAAGCTTCGCTGGTATCGCGATCTCCAACGATGGAAGCGTCTTGGTTGCGGACACAACCAACAATAAGGTACTGAAATATAGTAGCGATGGTACTACGTCAGCAGTGTTTACCTCATTGGACTTGGCTAATCCCTTTGGTATTGCGGTGGATAGCAGTGGAAATGTTTTTGTCACGAATACTAGCGATGTTACAAAAGATGTAAGGAAGTACAGTAGCAATGGTACCTCGCTTGGAATATTTGCTAATACAACATCGGGCTTGAGTAGCCCATTTGGCATTGCGGTTGACAGCAGCGGCAATGTTTTTATCGGCGATATTGATACCAGCAAAATACTAAAATATAGCAACACAGGTACCCTATTACAAGCGCTTACGGTGGGTTTGCTCCCAAATAGTATCGCGATCGATAGCAGTGGTGATATTTTGGTGGCAGATAGCGCTGGCGACGTTGTAGTTCGTTATGACAGCACTGGTGTCGAGCGTCAGAGACTTAGTGGACTCACTGCCCCCTCTGCACTGGCAATTGATCGTAGTAACAATCTTTTGGTTGCAAGTTTTAATGAAAACACCCCTGTTATCACCCGTTTCGCTGGATCTTTAGAACCGATTACTCCTGTACCGTTTGGTTTTTCGCCGCTTTGGGCGCTGTTGCCAGCTAGTATTCGCTGCATCATCAAGCGATTGCAAAAGCGAAAGTAACCTGAGATAGCTACAAGACAGCTGCCTCCTAACTGAGAGGGCCTATTTAGCTTTTTATTCAAACACGAGCGTATCTACACAACGGGTCAAGGCAAATTAGAACAGACCTCTTGCGTGAATCAGTGAGAGGGTAGTAGAAGTAGGTCAAGGAGGACAAACTGATGACCTATGAACAGCTAAAACATCTAAAGCCAAGTGCGTTCAAGCGCCGATGCAGCGTATCTCCTGAAACGGTTACTCAGATGGTTGAAGTGTTGCGTCCCGACCTTGACCGGCGGAGAAAACGCGGGGGACAAGCAAAACTGAGCGTCGAAGACCAACTTCTGGTGGTGCTGGAGTATTGGCGCGAATACCGAACACAGTTTTATGCTGGCAGTAGCTGGGGGTTAAGCGAGTCGGCAGTCTGCCGATTGATTCAACGGGTTGAATCGTTACTGATGGCATGTCGATTCCTCTATCTTTTTCGGTTCAGTTATCGCGCTTGGCTTTGGTGTTGCTGATTGACTCACTTTAGGCGGAGCCGATGGCTTAGATTGCGGCATTGCAGGTGAGTTTGCCAAAGTGATCGGCACTGCAAACCCTAGGACAGAAAGTTTTAGAAGAAGTGAGTACTTCGTGGGGCAGTGCCAACAAGTATTTTTAGCCGTATTTTTCACAGACAAACTTAGCGATGGCGAAGAATTTTGTGACAATTCTATCCCTGCTTCAGCCTGCCAATTCCCATAAACGAAATCCTATTTTCTGATTTGTACTTGCTGGTGTTTAAGCGATCGTGACTCTTGCTAAATCTCAAATGACAAGGAAATATCAAGTCCTTCAGGATATTAGAAAATGCGTCTCTATTGATATCAGAAATGGGGAGAACTAGAACAGGTAAAGAGTAAAAAAGCGACATCCAGTTTGCGAAGCGATCTTCTGATTTGAGAGCGGTGGGTCAGAAATTTTTAAGGAAGTGATCGCTACAGCAAAAACAATTCTAAGAGCGACACTTAATTTGCGAAGGATTTTTTGAGTGAGAAGCGACACCCAATTTGCAAAATTAACTCTGCGACACTCAATTTGCGAAGAATTTCAAATGTCGTTTTCCTACTAAAAATCCTAAGAGTCCTATCAGATAAGGACTCTATCTCACTATTTTACGCGGCATTAATTTGCGAAGTGCGACATTTAATGTCGCACTTTTGTGCCTTAAAGAAAATGCTTGCTGCTATGGCAGGAATTTTCTTTAAACATGGAGCGGCAAATATATGCTTTATCATTAATCAGCGTAAGTGTTCCTTTCTTACATGTTGGGACACGTTGGCATATCCTCTCCAATCAACAGCCTCGCGAGACTGGGCAACGCTTCACCATAGGTTGGGTGAATGTGAACCGATTGTTCGAGTACCTGCCACGTTGCTTTCGCTTCCATCAATGACAAAAAGATATGCACCAGTTCAGCCGCTTCATATCCAACCAGCGTTGCTCCTAAAATCAAATTCGTCTCGGTGTCGATGACCATCCGATAGAAACCCAGATCGTGCCCCCACTCAATGCTACGAGCAATATAAGCCATTGGCAGCATGGCTTCGCGAGCCGCAATGCCCTGTTGCTGAGCTTGCTCTAACGTCATGCCCACTCGACCCACTTGTGGCTCTGTGTAAACGGCATAGCCCAAGACCCGATCATTGCGTGTCCGGTGTTCGCCGCACAGAATCGCTTTCAAGCGGCGATAGTCTTCCCAAGAAACATGGGTAAACGCAGGCTGCTTGGCAACGTCTCCGATCGCATAAACGCCAGAGCAGGTCGTCTGGAACTGATCGTCGATTTTAATAAATCCTTGTGCATCTAATTCAACACCAGTCACCGCAGAATTCAAGGCCCCAGTATTTGGTTTGCGTCCAGTTGCAATCAGCAATGCTTCGCCATTAAGGACTTCGCCATTACTTAGCGTTAGCGTAAACACACCGTTCGTGTAAGCAACTTGCTGAACCTTCGTATTCAAATGCAGTCCAATTCCGTCTTGCTTGAAGGCATCTAAAAGCACAGCACTGACATCGGATTCTTCTTGAGCTAGCAGGCGATCTCCTCGCACAATTAATTCGGTTTGGCTGCCTAAACGCGCCATTCCCTGCCCTAACTCCAAGGCAATATAGCCCCCGCCGACTACAAGCAACCGGGGCGGCATCTGCTGCAGATCAAAGAAATTTCGGTTGGTGAGATAAGGCGTTCCTGCTAAACCAGGAAAGTCAGGAATGGTGGAGGATGTGCCGGTGTTAATAACAATGATGGGAGCCTGCACCGTCACCCCGCCTCCGCTGACCGTTCGCTCTCCGGTAAACGTGGCTTCAGCACAAACGACTTTAACCCCAGCACTCTCTAGCCGCCGTTTAGTGCCCTGATTAAACTGGCTGCGAATGCCACGCACCCGCTCCATCACTGCCGGAAAATCGACTTCAACCTGCGCCTGTATGCCGAGCTTTGCGGCTTGTCGAGCACGACCTGCGGCATGAGCAGCAGCTAAAAAGGCTTTAGAAGGCGTACAGCCATAGTTGATACAACTGCCACCCAACGCATCGCGCTCAAATAGAACGACGTTTTTACCTGCTTTAGCAAAGTCAGCCGCAAGTGGAACTCCACCCTGACCACTTCCAATCACAATTAAATCTGCTGTTTTCATAGTTACCTCTGTTAATAAAGTTGATAGAGTGAGCAATTGCATTGCATGAATGCTACTAAATTTCGTTAAATTCCATTCCGGTTGTAATTTTTATTGGTTCGGACATTCACTTGGGATGCAGATGTCATCACATTGAGTCTTCTTATTCTCCTTATCTGCTGTTTGTAATGAATTAATTGCGTTGCAAACGCACGAGAATTGATTGGCTTCAAGAACTTTTGTCTGGAGCTGTGAGGATTGTTATGTTCTCACAGCCTGTGCTGAAGGTAAGTCTCCGGGCGGACCCAAAATTTCGTCACCAATCTCGGCAGAAATGCGTTCGAATAGTGCCATATCCGGTGCTGCTGTTTCATCCAGGGTGCCAACTGCTGCAATCAGCTGAGCAAAGCTACTGGGCGCAGCAACAACCAATCCACGAGCAGGTTGATCGCTGAGTACACCGATCGCATGCGGTGTGCCAGGAGCAATCAAAAAGCTTTCACCCGCACTGAGTATAAACTTGTGTTCACCTGCCCAGACCGTAAACTCTCCTTCTAGCACATAGAGTTGTTCGGAATAGCGCGTGTGACGATGGAGTGGTGTTTGTGTACCCGGTGGGAAGTAGCCTTCGATCAGATCGTACTGCCCTCCAGTGGTGGTGTGATCGGCAATGATATTGAGGCGAGAGCCTAAAAGCCAGAAAGATTGTGTCATGACATTACTCCGATTCATGCGTGAGTTAGTGAATGTGAAATCTCTGCTGTCGATCGCTGCTTCAATAATTTCCAACTCAGAGTTAGGAATGCCTTGATTGATCCAAAGCTGCAATCTCTCTTTAACTAACGCAGTGACCTGAACGCTGCGCGGATTTCCTTAGAAAAGAGCTGAGGCTCCTCCCACGCGGCGAAGTGACCGCCCTTGTCAGCCTCATGGAAGTAGCTCAAGTTGCGATAGGCACGCCGAGCCCACGTCTCTGGCACTCGATAGATCTCCCCCGGAAATACCGTGATGGCGACCGGGAGCGAGATTTCGTCAGTCTTCTGCGCGATCGCGTTCAAGAGACTGGCTTTGTTCTCCCAGTACAGCCGAGCTGACGAGACGGCACTGTTTGTTAGCCAGTACAGCGTAATGTCGTCCAGCACCTCATCTTTCGTCGGGGACTTTTCGGAATTGCTGCTGCTGGATGTCCACTGCGCGAAGCCTGGATGCCCGAGCAGCCACGCCGCGAGTCCGGTTGGTGAGTCCGTCAGACCGTACCCGATCGTCTGTGGACGTGTGCCCATCATCAGGGCGTAGGCTCGGTCTTTCTTATTAAACATGTCAAGTGAGTTGAACGCCACGCGTTCCTTCTCGGAGAGTTCCGCTGGCGCAGGTCCGCCGCTGGCAAGCACTGGGGCTACGTCGGGCGGGATCGTCGCTGGTAAGTTGATGTGGATGCCGATTAATCCTGCTGGTGCCTGGCGCGCCATCGCGCTAGTGATGGGAGACCCCCAGTCGCCGCCCTGGGCAACGTAGCGGGTGTACCCGAGGCGCTGCATCAGTTGTGCCCAGGCTTGTGCAATGCGATCGGGGTCCCAACCAGTGCCCGTCGGCTTGCCGGAGAAGCCGTAGCCGGGAATCGATGGAATCACCAGATCGAAGGCATCCTCTGGTTGTCCCTTGTATGCAGTCGGGTCGGTCAGCGGACCAATGACCTTTAGCTGTTCAATGACCGATCCGGGCCATCCGTGTGTGATGATCAACGGCAATGCATTTGGGTGTTTGGAGCGGACGTGAATAAAGTGAATATCCAAGCCGTCAATGTTCGTTATGAACTGCGGTAAGGCATTCAGCTTTGCCTCAGCTTTCCGCCAGTCGTACTCCGTTCCCCAGTAACGGACGAGTTCCTTCATCGTCGCTAGTTGCACACCCTGCGACTGGTCGGCGACCGTCTCCTGGTCAGACCAGCGAGTCGCCTTGATGCGTCGGCGAAGATCGTCGATCGCCGCTTGCAGGACATGGACGCGGAAGGGACGGATGGCATTGTCTGCGATCGCCTTGTCCGCAATCTGGGTTGGTACACTGAGCTGGACGGGTTGCAGCGCAAGAGTGGGCAGTGCCAGAAACACTGTTGCTACCAGAAACCCGACGAGGAGTCGCGATAGGACGAAAGCACCTGAGGTGTGGGCTTTGGTTCTGTAACGAACTTTTTTCAGTTTAGACATGGTGTTTTCTCCTTACTGCAAATCGTCCTCACGACGCAGGCTGAACCCGATCAGTAACTGTCAACATCGATGACAGCTTTGGCAAACTCCTGCGGTGCTTCTTGCGGCAGGTTGTGCCCGATGCCGCCTTTGATCGTGCGGTGCGA
The DNA here is from genome assembly GCF_039962495.1 of Leptolyngbya sp. AS-A5. Lineage (NCBI taxonomy): Bacteria > Bacillati > Cyanobacteriota > Cyanophyceae > Leptolyngbyales > Leptolyngbyaceae > Leptolyngbya > Leptolyngbya sp. AS-A5. The sequence continues at coordinate 98,352 of NZ_JAMPLL010000011.1, forward strand.
ATATTTACCCGAAAATTTCTTGGTGTAGGAACTGGGATCTGGGTGTGGCGCGCCATTAGCGTCACTCTCTAGCGTGATGGTATGTACGGCGATCGCGGGGAATGCAGCCAGCCGCTTCTCAAACTCGTCATACTTCGGCTCGCCTTTAGCCAGTCCAAGCCGCCAGCGATAGTTATGGATCACGATGGCGACATGATCCGGGTTGTTGAAGGATGCGGCGCTGCGATCGAATGTTGCGTCATCGAAGTTCCATTGCGGCGAAGCAAGCTTCCAGATGAGCTTGTTGAAATCGCGGCGGTATTTTTCATAGCCTGCACGCCCTCGATCGGTTGCGAAATAAAACTGGTACCACCATTGAAGTTCGGCTTGGGGCGGCAGCGGCATCTGGTTGACTTCAGGATTGCCGATCAAATAACCGCTAACAGAAACGAGTGCCTTGCAGCGATCGGGCCAGAGTGCCGCGATGATGTTGGCTGTTCGCGCTCCCCAATCAAACCCGCCAATGATCGCCTTCTCGATCTTGAGCGCATCCATTAAAGCAATGACATCGGCTGCAAGTGCCGACTGCTGCCCATTCCGGGGTGTCTCGCTCGAAAGAAAGCGCGTTGTGCCATAGCCGCGCAGATACGGGACGATCACCCGGTACCCCGCCGACGCTAACAGAGGAGCAACATTGACATAGCTGTGAATGTCGTAGGGCCAGCCATGCAGGAGGATTACCGGACGACCATTCGCGGGACCCGCTTCAGCGTATCCAACATTCAGGACACCGGCATCGATCTGCTTGAGTGAGCCAAATGATGTGTTTGTCCCCGACTTCATCATGGACGGAACGGCTGGTTTTGTTTGGCTTGATTGGGCGTTGGCAGAACCAAATCGATCGAGCTGTGTAGCCGCAATGGTCATAGCTGCGGTGGCTAAGAAGCGGCGGCGTTGTTGGTTGATTTTTTCAAACATTTTCTAATCCTGTTCGCCGATCGTTTGGGCGTAGGTTTTGCCGTACGGGTAGAAGAGTTCCTTGCATCCTTCTTGCCACGCCGCTTTCAGTTCAGGTGTGGTGATGTCCCAGTCCGATCGACATTTCTTAAGCACGGCGCGCAGGTCCTGACGCAGCTCTTCCAGAGTGGGTCGCCCGAAGAACCAGTAGCCCATATAGATCTTGTGAATGACCCGAGCCGGTTCCAGGACGATCGTGTAGGGGATCATGGGATTATGGAGCGGGTCGGTGTATTCGGCGATGTCAAGATCTTTCTGGATTTTGCGTCCCGCATCGGAGAGGAAAGGCCAGTGGGCACCGACACCGCTGCGATATTCATTTGTCTCAGTGATGTTGTCGGTACTGATCGTGACCAGACGGCAATAGCCAACCTCGATCTCACGATGGAGTTGAACCAATCCTTCAGCCTGTCGGCGGTCTTTGGGGCAGAATCCGCCGCGACTGAGGACGAGAATCATCGGATGTTGACCTTGCAGCTCGGAGAGCTTCCGGCGCTTTGTGGTGTGGTCGGGCAGTTCGTAGTCGGGGAAGACAGACCCCGGAACAATGTCAGAGCGCATAGGAAAACTCCTTAAATTCTGTTAGGGACAAGCAGCCGTTTATCTGTGCATAAGATTTGATGGGTGCCGAAAAGGATGGTTTATCCTTGCACTTGTGAATGTGGAAGGGCTGCTTCTGATGTACCAACCTGCTGGCTCTGGTAACGGTGTTTCATCTTGCGCCCTTCTGCATTGACTTCTTAAAGCTGAGTCTGCCCGCCATCAACGGCGAGTTCCACTCCTGTAATGTAGGAGGCGTCAAATGTGTGAATGCTGTAGATCAAGTTATGGTCTAAGGCTTTTGGGTCTTGGTTTTAGGCGTTGACTGGTACGATAATATTCGCGCCACGTCGATGCGCCGATCGGTTGCTTAATCGCGCAGGTAATGGCAGGTGTATCCGCCAGGATACTTGCGTAGGTAGTCCTGGTGGTACTGCTCAGCGCTGTACCAGGTCGCGGCGGGTTCGATGCTCGTGGTAACCGGACGCTTCCAGCGCCCCGACTCTGCGACACGCGCAATGACGTGTTCTGCGATCACCTGCTGCTCCTCCGTTTGCGGAAAGATCGCCGAGCGGTACTGCGTCCCGATGTCGTTGCCTTGGCGGTTGAGCGTCGTGGGGTCGTGCAGGCGGAAGAACCAGCGCTCAAGCAGATCCTCGAAGCTAAGCACCAATGGATCGAAGGTCACGCGGACTGCCTCGGCGTGTCCGGATCGGCTGTCGTGCGTGTCCTCATACGTCGGGTTCTCGAGCCAGCCGCCCGTGTAACCGACCTCAGTGTCGATTACGCCGGGCACCTCGCGTAGGATCTCCTCGACACCCCAAAAGCAGCCACCGGCAAGCACGGCCACCTCTACCTGTTGTGCAGCGGTCGTCACCGGGTGAGCTGCTCCATCCTCGTTCATGTTGCTTGGTTGGTTCCCGGCAGTCGCGTAGCCTCCACCCCACCAGTTCGTGACGAACACTGCATACTCGTCGGCAGCATCCTCCCACGTAAAATGCCCCGCTTCGAGGACGGCAAGTTTGCTCGCGGGCAGCCGTTCGAGGAGAAACTCCGCGTTGACCAGAGGCACGACGTGATCCCGTCGTCCGGCGATGATCAGCACTGGCGTTTGGATCGTCGGTAGCAGACCAGCAAGGTCGGGGAGCTGCGTCGGATACGCACGCACGTAGCGCATCGACTCGATGAACCGTTCGCCCTCATAGGACGAGAGGTAATCCTCGCGTGCGGCATCGGTCGGCGTGTATCGCTCGAACTTCGAGATCGCTGCACTGACAACCTGTCGCCCGTCGAGGTGGCGGTACGGTTCAAGGTCGGGGGCTTCGACCCACTCCTTCAATAGTCCGCCTAGCTGTAGTGGAACTGCCGCGCCCCCGCTCCCGACCACAAGACTACGCAACCGTCCCGGGTAGAGGGCTGCGGCGAAGAGTGCAGCACTGGTGCCGACGTCAGGTCCGACAACGTGCGGCTGCTCCAGCCCGAGCGCATCGGCGACGCGCACGATAAACTCGCCCATCGCGCGCGACGACATGAGCGCATCGCGGCGCTCGGAGTGTCCGAAGCCTGGAAGGTCGATCGCCACAAGGTGCGCGTGCTCGGCAAGCTGCAACCACGTTGGCTCAAACGCATACAAGCTCTCTGGCCACGGACTGAGAAGGAGAGCATGCACACCTCGCCCTGGGTCCTCACTCTCGGCATAACGGATGGATAGCCCGTTAATGGTGCGGAATTGCGGCTGGATGGGTGTGTGTAACGAGACGGTATTGGGTTGATTTCTCCCGATCGCATTCTCATCAAATGCTTGTCCGTTGTTTCGTTGTGTAACTTCTGATTGAGTCATGATGTCATTCTTTTAAGTAGTTTTGGATTTTTTCGGTTTGTGGGTAGTGAGCCAACTAGCGTAGCGATCAAACCGTCAAGCCGCGACTTGACTGGGCGTAAATTCAGCAGCGTGCAATTTCACAAAGTCGTACATGCTCGTCGGCGTCTTGCCAGTGAGCTTAAACAGGTCATCCGTCATGCGGTCATACCGTCCCTGCGCATGAAGTTCAGCCATCACTGCGAGGTGGTTGATTAGGTGCGTTGGCACGCCAAACTCACGCAACTTTGCATTCCAAGCGGAGAGTGGCACATCACGATAGCGGATCGGGCGGCCGAGTGCTTTGGAAAACGCGCGAGCATAGTGCTCTAGATCGGCTGATTCAAATCCGGTCAGATTGTAAACCTGACCAATGTGCGGGGCAGGGTCATCGAGGATCACGGCAACAGCGCGCGCCACATCAACCGCCGAGATTGGCGAGGTCTTGCTATTACCCAGCGGCAGCGCCAGTTCGTTGTTATCCTGGACACTATTGGCGGCGAGACGCAGGAAGAAGCCTTCGAGGAAGACCGTCGGTCGCACTGTGACGATCGGTAGCCCCGACCATGCCAATGCCTGTTCTGCAAGCCAGTGCAGTTTGTGCTGTGGGCTATCTGTGGTCTCGGTGATGCTCATCTGCGTCACCGTCATCTGCGACATGTTCACGAACGCTTCGACGCCATGATGCTTCGCCACCGCAGCAGTGTTGACCGTAGCTTCGAGATACGCTGCCGAGACTGACATTCCGAAATAGATGCGCTTAACACCTCCGATCGCCCGGTGCATCGAGTCCAGATCAGTCAAGTCGCCCAGCACAACCTCGGCACCAAGCTGGCGCAGAGCTTCAGCGCGTTTATCCTCCCGCCGAACTAAGGCGCGCACCTGATGCCCTTTGTCGAGCAGCATTGCAGTGAGGTTGCGACCGATCGCACCGATATCGCCAGCAGCTCCGGTTACGAGAATGGGGCTATTCTGTGTAGATTTTGTCGTCATCATCATTTACCTTCTTGTCACTCGTTGCGAGGACGTATCTGTCTGCGGGATCAACCAAACGTGAACGCAAAAGCCTCTACCCCAGCATCTAGAAACTCGATCTCGAACTGTCGATCGGTGATGGGCTGTGGCTGTCGAATCAGTTGATACAACCGCTGTTCGGTAACCGTGCCTTTGCCTCGCTCATCAACATCAAGTCCGCGAGCCGCGACTGCCGGCTGTCCGTCTATGAGCACACGAAACCGCACAGACGTGCCTGGCTCAGCCGGACCCATGACGAGATGCAGGTCGCGGGCGTGGAAGCGATCCGCGATCCGCCCACCGGGCTTATTCAAAACAATGGCTTGTCTGCCAATGGTCCAATCACCCAAAAGTGCCCATTGATTAAGTTTCAATTGCGCAGGGGCGGTATATAAACGAGGCTGGTTGCGCACCGCACCAGGAAACGCAAAATTCTCTGTTCTTTCGTAGCCGAGGTAGTTTTCAGGCGATCTCAAGCTGTTCCAATCGGCGGCAGCCTCAAAACCGTGAGCCTCGACTTCGAGCGTTTCCTGAGCAACTCGTCCAGTTCCAGACTCAGACAGTAGCTGTTGAATAATCCGTTCTGATTGTTCATACTCACCCTCGCCGAATTGGTGGTGACGGATCCGTCCTTGCGTGTCGATAAAGTAGAGGGCTGGCCAATAATGGTTTGCGAACGCACGCCACACTGCATAGTCGTTATCTACGGCGATTGGATAGTCAATTCTCATATCCATCAAAGCTCGGTGGACATTATCGATATTCTTCTCGAATTCAAATTCCGGTGTATGTACACCAATAACTACGAGTCCTTGATCCTGATACTTCGCGGCCCACGCCCGCACATAAGGGAGTTGGCGCAGCCAATTGATGCAGGTATAAGTGCAAAAGTTGATGAGTACGACTTTTCCACGCAGTTCGCCCACAGTTAATGGCTGCGAATTAAGCCACGCGATCGCGCCGACCAGCGCAGGCAGTTCGCCTTCAATCGGTAACTCAGCTGTTGCTGACGCAGCCTGCTGTTTAGTACAGGCGAGCCTGCCAAGCTGGGTGGCAGCAATAGTTGTAAGCATGGTTGTTAGAAAGTAGCGACGATTATGATTAATTTTTTCGAACACGTGCCGACCTCCCTGTAGTTGTGCTCCGTAGGCACGATGGAATTAGAAGACCGCGACAGTCCTTTCCTGATCAACGACCGCGCGCGAGACATCAGACTTGGGGGGCACGATGCGCTCATGCACGATACGCTCATGAATGGGTGATGCGGGCGTTCGATCGATCAGTAGACTGAGCAGTTCGGGGCGGTTGTAATGGCCGCGGGCGTCCATGAGCCGCTTGCGGGCATCGATCTGGGCAAAGTCAAGCTCGGCAATCACTTCGCCTTCGTCCGCTTTGAGCGGCTCACCGATGATCTGTCCGTCGGGACTCACGATCGCCGTGAAGCAGCCACCCGAAATCGGACCGAGCGGGCAACCCGTGTCCTTCATGATCTGAGCCTGCTGATCGGCATCCAACCACGCGGTTGCACAGACAACAAAGCAGGCGGATTCAAGGGCGTGCTGGCGAATGTTAATTTCCGCTTGTTCCGCAAACAGCGGACCGGCGAATGAGCCGGGGTACATCGCCGAGTGGATTTGCTCACCATCGGCGATCAGGGCGTACCGTACCAAAGGATTGTTATGCTCCCAGCAGGCAAGTTGTCCGATGCGCCCAACAGTACTATCAACAGCGCGCAAGCCCGAGCCGTCCCCCTGTCCCCAGAGTATCCGCTCGTTATAAGTCGGCGTCAGCTTACGGCGGCGCTGGATCAGCGTCCCGTCTGCGTCGAAGAGAAGCTGGGTATTGTAGATCGAGCCACCGTCGCGCTCATTGACGCCGATCGAAACGACCATGTTTGCTTCCTTCGCGGCTTCGGCGATCGCCCGGGTTTCAGCAGACGGCACTGTAACCGACTCTTCAAGCAACCTTAGATGTTCCTTTGCTAACGCGAACGGGGCTAACACATAGGAGAAGTAGGGGTAATAGGGAATGATGGTCTCGGGAAAGGTTGCGAACTGAACGCCCTGTTGGCCCAGCTCACGGATCTTTTTCACGACCTTCTCAACGGTACCCTGCCGGCTGTATAGCACGGGGCTGATCTGCACGGCGGCGGCTTTAACTTTCATAATTTACTGTTCATGTCAGGGGATAACAACGATCTTCGGTAACAGCCGATTTCCTAAAATCAGCCGAATCTGATATGGGGTTCAGCGCAGCGATCGGAACCCTGCCCTAAGTTCCTGAGCAAAAATCATTGGCTGCTCCCAGGCTGCGAAGTGTCCACCTTTGTCGAGTTGGTTGTAATAAATGAGCTTGGGATACGCCCGCTCGGTCCAGCTTCGCGGAGCCTCATATTGCTCGCCGGGGAAGACGCTCACCGCTACGGGAATGGAGACGCCCTTAGTGTTGAAAAAGCCACCCTTGTATTCCCAATAGAGACGGGATGCAGAGACCGCCGTGTTGGTCAGCCAGTAGAGGGTGATGTTGTCAAGGATCTCGTCGCGTGTCAGTTCGCCTGTAGCGCTGGTCGTCCGGTTCAGAGCCTCGACGACTGCCGCCGCTGGTTGACCGCCAGCATCATTGTGGTCTAGAAGCCAGGCAGCGAGTCCGACGGGTGAATCTGCAATTCCATACAAGGTTTGCGGGCGCGACGCCATTATTCTGGCGTAGTCAACTTGCTTGAATGTTCTGACCAGCTGCTCATAGGCACGCCGTTCTTCAGCTGAGAGACCAGAGGGCGCTGGGCTGCCTATTTGGAGCGCCCTATCAATGTCAGCTGGAACGGTGGCAGGCATGTTAGTGTGGATGGCAAGCAATCCGGCCGGAGCCTGCAAACCCATTTGGTCAACGACAAAGGCACCCCAGTCGCCACCTTGAGCGACGTAGCGGATGTAACCGAGACGCTTCATCAACACATCCCAGGCTCGGCCCATGCGCTCAGGCCCCCAGCCCGTCGTAGTTGGCTTGCCAGAGAAACCGTAACCTGGCATCGACGGAATCACTACATGGAAAGCGTCCGATGCGCTCGCGCCATGTGCCGTGGGATTGACCAGTGGATCGATGATCTTTAGCTGCTCAATGATTGAGCCAGGCCATCCGTGTGTGACGATGAGCGGTAAGGCGTTCTCATGCTTTGATCGAACGTGGATGAAATGAATGTCTAACCCATCGATCGCAGTGATGAAGTGCGGCAAAGCGTTCAACTTGGCCTCGACCTTGCGCCAGTTGTAATCTTTCGCCCAATAGCGTGCGAGTTCTTGCATTGTCGCGAGCGGTAATCCCTGCGACAGGTCAGTGACAGTCTCCTTTTCGGGCCATTGCGTCGATGCAATGCGGCGACGGAGGTCGACGAGTGCCTTTTCCGGCATGTTGATGCGAAAGGAGCGAATTGCAGTAGGGTCGGTGGTCTGCGCGGTTCTGGGTTGAGTCGTGGCGGTCTCGGGTTTCGTTTGGCTTGATTGGGCATTGGCAGAACCAAATCGACCGAGCTGTGTAGCCGCGATCGTTATGCCCGCAATACCCAGAAAGCGGCGGCGTTGATGGTTGATTTTGTCGGACATTGATCTTTCTCCGATTGGATCGAACTGAAGTTACTTATTGTCTGTCTGCATAACTTGGCTGTGATAGGGGGGGCGAGTTGTGGGGTTGTCCAGAACCCGCCCTGGCAGATGCTAATCTGACCAAATTATTTGGAAAGAACAGGCAAAATCTCTTCCATGTAACGGTCTGCTGCAGCCGCAGCCTCTTCTGGGCTGCTGCCATTCTGACGTGCACTCAGATAGGGCGCATACCAATCCCACCAGTGATGCTCACCGTGAGTCTTCTCATAATGGTCGTGGCGCTCTGCCGTCTCGTGGAGCAGGGTTGCAAGGGTTGAAACTTCTGCTTGTGGAGGGTCCCATAGGCGGCCAGGAAGCCGCGTTGTGATTTCTTGGAGCAACCAGACGTTTCCATCCGGATCTTCAAACGAGGCAAATGAGAAGTAGGAGCGACCTTCCGGATCACGTCCGCTGACGCGCGGGTTTTCCACAGCGTTGTTGAAGGGACCGCCAGCGTAGTGGAAGATTTCGCTCACATTGACACCACGATCGCTCAAGTCTTTGCGGGCAGCGTCGAGGTCGTCTACAGCGAGAACCAGGTTTTGCACCGAGCCAGGATTGTTCTGAGCGACTCCCTTGCCGAAGATGATCGAGGCGTCCGAGTTAGGCGGTGTCACATGTACGTTGCGGTAGCCACCCTCCGCAAGGTCAATGTCGAGTCGCCAGCCAAGATTCTCGTAGAATGCCTTGGTGCGATCGACGTCGGAAACGTTAAACACCACGACTTCGAGCTTCATGTTTGGACGGTTTACTTGATTGCTACTCATCTTGTTCTCCTTTATGTTGGTAGGTTTGTTTTTCAGATTGGTCGCTTTTCATTCTTCGGTAATTGCCCCATACACACCACTCAAGTTCGTTGAGTTAACACGCGACTTAGATATGTGCGCGCCAAGGAAACATGCAGTGGTTTTATGGCGCGATTGAGACTGTTTTTACGGTGGCTTGCAGCTGGTGTTCGAGCTGTAGAATTTCCGCTGCCCGCTCCCCGATGACCACGCAGGGAGCCATCGTGTTACCAGCTGTTACTCGCGGCAGAATCGATCCATCCGCGATCCGGAGATTGTCGATTCCATACACTTTCAGGTTGCTATCCACTACCGACATCGAATCTTGACCCATCTTCGCGGTGCAGGTTTCGTGCCAGAAACTTGTCGCAGCGTCTCGAGTAAAGCGTTCGAGTTCGGCTCCTTTCAAATTACCGGGCATCACTTCACGCTTGACGAACGGACGAAGCGGGGCGGAGTTACCGACTTCGCGGCAGAGTTCTACGCAGGCGATCGCGGTTTTGAGATCAGCCGGATCAGACAGCGTGTTTGCATCAATCAGAATCGGGTCGGATGGATCGGCTCCCGTCAGGCGCAGACAGCCTCGGCTTTTAGGGTGTGAAAGCGCCCCAAATAGCGTCCAGCCTGCACCAGGCAGCCCAAACCGAACAGCATTTTCAGCAGTGGTTTTTGGCACCTCAGCCTGACAGACAAATAAGTCTGGGCTTGACAGTCCAGACTGGCTGGTCGAGAAAAAGATTGTCTCGGAGAAGTTGTTTCTGGGTTCGAGAGCGGTTTCATATTCCCAGACACAATCAAATGCAACGTGGTCTTGAAAATTCTGTCCTACACCGGGAAGGTGCTGCACGACAGGAATTCCAAATCGCCGCAACTCAGCCTCATCGCCGATACCCGATTGCATCAGCACTTTCGGCGTATGAATTGCACCCAACGACAGCACGACTTCAACTGCCGCACCAATGCGATAGATCGCGTCATGATAAGCGATCTCCACGCCTGTGACCCGCTTGCCCTGGAACGTCAGCCTTGTAACCAGTGCATGACTGAGAACGGTTAGGTTCGGTCGATCCATATAAGGGTAGACGTAGGAGCGGAATATCGATTGGCGCTTGCCATCGCGGACTCGCACATCGCTGATAGAGGCGCCCTTCGCCGCTTCCATCATGCGTCCGTTCGGATTCTCAAAAGTAGGAATCCCAACCGATCGCGCTGCTTCGACCGTTGCAGGTGCGATCGGGTTTGGATCGGGTGCGGGCTGGACAAAGACCGGACCTCCCGTTCCGCGATACAGTGGGTCCGGTGCACCATGCCAATCTTCCAGGCGGCGATAAATCTTCAAGACAGATTCATAGCTCCAGGCCGGATCGTTGGCTTCGGAGGCGAAGAAATCCCAATCCTGCCGGTGTCCGCGGGCCCAAACCATGATGTTGATGCTCGATCCACCGCCAAGTACCTTGCCCATCGAGAACGGAATCGAACGACCATTCACATGTCGATTCGGCTGACCCTGGAAGCTCCAGTCGCGATCGCTTCCCAGGTTCATCGGCCATTGATTCGCTTCCATAACACTTGTCACATCATCGCTGCCTCCAGCTTCAAGCAGCAGAACGCTGACATCGGGATTCTCGGCCAGTCTACGGGCAACCACCGAGCCAGAAGATCCAGAACCACAAACAATAAAATCGTACTGGTGCCTTAGCTCGGCGGTGAGCTTGCGCTGGTTGCTGCGAACCCGTTCGGCGAAAATATCGCGGTTATCAGTCTCACGTTGATAGGTCTCCCGCTGATCCTTAAAGGACTCGTTCTCAAAATTCGTCTTCATCGCGTCTACCTCGCTTTCAAAATCGAATTAACTGAGGTTGCTTCTTGTCCGTTTCCGTTACCGCTTTATGAGCATGATCATTCGCGCTGATTTAAGAAATTGTTTGCAGCATCTTGTTCTGCCTGGATTGCGTTGACAAACTGATGCTGAATTCGTTGGAATTATGTGTTATCTGTCCGTATTGTTTAGTTGTGACTATGGAGAGGCGGCTACATGTTAGATGCTACGGGCCAAGTGATGGAACTCGACCCACCGCTCACTTCACCGAGGAAAAGGCAGTCGGGGCCAACAACTCACTGCTGATGTTCTGTATGAGTTGACCGTCCTTCTCGGTTTCGGTGCTGATCGCGATCCATTCGGGATCGGAGAGGAATGCGCTCCAGCGCTCCTGTCGCTCAGCCATGCTGTCCCAAACAAGCATATAGGTGAGTTGCTGGTCGCTCTCGCCGATTAACGTTGTCCAAAATCCAGCCTGACGAATGCCATGCTTTTCCCAAATTTGTAACGTGTGGTTCTGGAAGCGCGAAAGCAGCGCGGGTAGGCGTCCGGGCATGGCATGATAAATGCGTAATTCGTAGATCATGTCTTTAATGCCCCGCACTCTGACCACCATCGACGTGCAAGATTTCGCCCGTCACAAAGTTGGCTGACTCGAGGTAGAGGATTGCATCGATGACATCAGAGATCTCGCCCATATGACCGATCGGGTGCAGGGCATCGAGCTGTGCATGGGTCTCGACGGGATGCATGGGCGTCTTGATCGTACCCAGCGCGATCGCATTCACCCGGATACCGCGTCTGGCATACTCGATCGCCAGCGACTTAGTTGCAGCATTCAGCCCACCCTTCGTCAGTGATGCGAGCACAGAGGGTACACCCGCGATCGCGTTATCAACCAGACTCGTCGAGATCTGCACAATATGTCCGCTCCCCTGCTTCTCCATCTCGGCAATCGCGAGTTGCGTCATGTGAAAGAAGCCAGTGACATTAGTATCCAGGTATGCTGCGTAGTCTGCCTCGGTGTACTCGGTAAAGGGCTTAGCGATGAAGATGCCAGCGTTGTTAACAAGAGTGTCAATGCGCCCAAACCGGGTCATACCTTCGACGATCGCACGCTCGGCAGTTTTTCGATCAGCGATGTCGCCGGACACTGCTACGACTCCATCGTCATCTGATGGTTGAATTGAGCGTGAGGTTGCAATCACTCGATAGTTGCGATCGCGGTATGCCTTAACAAGGGCTGCGCCAATGCCCTGGGACGCCCCGGTAATGATCGCAACTTTCTGTTCAGTGCTCATGGTAAAACTCCTTTGGAAATACTGTGTGACTGTTGCAGCTCATACCAATTTGAGAAATAGATACTGCCATGATTTACCGAAACTCGTAGGTAATGGAGCTTTCACAATCCAAAATCGCAAATCTAAAATCCTAAATGGTATCAGGCGATGGTTTAAGCTGCGATGCGGTGGTCATGGTCGGTGCTGGTCGCGACTGGCAGCCATGCTTCGATGTCGTGTGCCATTTTCGCAGCACTGCTTCGGTAGAAGCCAACAGCGTCGTTGCCAGCAGGCAAATGCAGTGGTGGACGTTCGGTATTGGCAAGTTGAAGAATCACCTGAGCAAACTTTTTCGGATCACCAGGCTGGTTCTTGTGTAGCGCATCGGCTCCGCTCCGCATTGGTCCTACTGTTTCCTGATAATCATCAATGATGGTTTTAGCGGCAACATAGGATTCAGTGCTCAGAAATTCGGTACTAAAAAGACCGGGAGCCACTACCGTAACGTGGATGCCGAGCGGTGCTAGTTCAACTGCTAGCCCTTTCGAGAGACCTTCGACCGCAAACTTGGTGGAGCCATACAATCCCCAGCCCGGAATGGCATCGTAGCCAAACAATGACGAGATATTGATGATGTGTCCAAACTTTTGCTGGCGCAGGTACGGCAACACAGCACGCGTCACGTTGAGCAAACCAAACACGTTGGTATCATATTGTTTGCGGACTTCGGCATCCGTGAACTCTTCGGTCGCACCAATCATGCCAAACCCAGCATTATTGACTAGAACATCGATCCGATCGAAACGAGCAATGCCTTGCTTGACCGCCGCTTGCACTTGCTCTTCCTGGGTGACATCCATCTGCACCACGTACAGATCCGGGTGGTTGTTTAGGCTAGCGGCAAGTTGTGCGGGCTGGCTGCGAACCGTTGCCACGACTTGATCACCCGCTGCCAGGGCTGCTCTGGTAACTTCTAACCCAAATCCTCTAGAAACTCCGGTAATGAACCATACTTTTTGCGTTTTCATGGTGTGTCCTCTTTAGGTGTGGTCTAGTGTTTTTGTTTTAGGTTGGTGAGCTTGCTGCCCACCTCGATTAATTTCATGCTTCTGCAATCGCCCAATGCAAACCACTCAAGGTCTTTGAGTTAAACCGCGACTTAATCATTCTGATTGGAAGAAAGCAGTAGGACGTGAAGTTGTGAGACCTGCTATGCTTCAGGCGAGCTACGTGATGGAGTAATTCTGGATTGTTTACTCACGCACATAACGTTGAGTGATATCGGCAACGATAATGTTGTTATCATCCCGACTAACTGAAATTGTCAGAACTTCCTAGTTCAATTTCCTAGCAGTTTGGTGTGTTGGCGGCACAGATGACAAGTCCGATGCACCTCTAATTGAATGGAATAGTGAGAGGTACGAAGCTCGTAGGCAATCAACACTATTCCTCCAAATAGAACGGCAACTCCACCCAGAAAGACTATCAGTGCCATCTGTGATAGCCAACTGACATTCGTGGCAACGGCTATAGCAATGACCAACATATCCAACATAAAAATCAGGATGGAAGTGTAAGTAAGAACAAGGGCATCATGCACGAAATGATGGTGCTTCAGCAGATCCCTCAGCAGGGATTCAAGTTCTTGTAGCCTCTGAACTTTGTTCCGATTGTGAGCCAGATCGGACTCCTGCAAGTTGCTTAGTCCCTGGTCAAAGGTACGTAGGCGATCGCCGAGGGAACCGTACCGGACAATCAAGCCATTTACCATGACGGCACAAGCTGTCATCGTGACGACGGGCGCAATGATCAGATTGATTGTCTTTGTCACTTCCTCAATTGCTAACATAATGCCACGCTCCTTTGGATGAGGCGTTATACCGCCCCCAGTAGTAAAAATCCTTGCAATTTTGCGTTTAATAACTTAGATAGGGGAATTAAGTTTGGCAGTCATCGTCACGAGTTTGCTGCCAAGTTGCACGATACTTGTTTGTTGAGCTTCATCCTTCAAATTGCCATTATCATCAAACGCTTGATAAGCGTTGCTAATTGCCTGCTGATCGGGCAACACCAAAACCCCAATGTTGCCAAGAATAGAACGGACATGAACTAATCCTCGTAAGCCTCCCAAAACTCCAGGAGAGGCACTCATTAACACCGCAACCTTGTCTGCGAAACACTCCAATGGAGGTTCGCCCGGTTCAGAACGCGATGCCCAATCGATCGCATTTTTCAGCAGTGGGGTGATCGAACTGTTGTATTCTGGGCAGGCAATCAGGAAGCCCTGATGCGCTTTCATCAGGTCCTTGAGCTTGAGGACATTCTCTGGCAGCCCCTCGGCCTCTTCCAAATCCCCGTCGTAGAGTGGTAAGGGCAGATCGCGGAAATCTAGGTAGGTCACTTCTGCACCTGCGGCTTTAGCACCTTCAACGGCAATTTTTACCAGTTTTTTGTTGATAGAATCTTGGCGAGCACTTCCGGCAAACGCGAGAATTTTGGCAGTAATCATGAATTTTCCCTTTCTAGTTTTCACATGATGAGTCTATGGTTCTTGAGTTTTGAGCCATCCACAACGAGTTGTGAAAACTGTTAACTGGCACGAGCCACAGTGGTGCTAACTGTCCATTCCAGCGATCGCGGTTGAAAATTTAGTTCGCGTTTTGCCTTGGCATTCGATGCACCTCGCATCTGAGTCTGGTAGTAAACACTATCCGCACCGCCCTCCATTTTTAGAGCATCTTCAACCGATACTCGCGGCGGGGGTGGAGCATTCAGCGATTGAGCAAACGCAGGCAGCCAGTCGCGCACCGCCAAAGGCTGATCATCGACAATCAGATAAACACCAGGATTGCCCTGCTCTGCGGCGGCAATGGTGGCGATTGCTGCATCCTCAATGTGTATCCACGACCAGACCCCTTCCCCATTCCCGACAATTGGAAACTGTTGCTGCCGCACCTGTTGCCCTACATTGCCATCCGGGTTGAACCAAGTGCCGGGTCCGTAGAAGAAGCCATAGCGTAAGGCAATTCCTTCCAAATCAAGCGTTTGGAGTAAACGATGTTCAGTCTCAGCGACGAGGCGAGCATCCGCGGCAACGGCGGGGGAGGCATCAAGCGATAACGGTGTTTCCTCATCTGCCAATCCAGCACCGGGAATTCCCCAGAAGGCCATCGACTGTTTCAGAAAACGGCGCACCCCTGCTGCCTTTGCTGCCGCCAGCACATTGGCTCCTCCCTCTGACCGAATCCGCGTATTCAGAGCGGCTGTCGCATTCATGGATTCGCGAGTGTAAGTTTTGGGTAGAGCGGTGAGTTGTTCAATCACCACCTCTGGTTGAGCGCGAATGACAGCCGCTTTAACTGACTCTGCGTCGAATACATCTGCGATCGCCGGTTCGATTCCCTGTGCCGCTAAGGACTGTGCTCTTTCTTGGGTGCGGGTCAGCGCGACAACATTGTGTCCTCTAGCAAGTAATTGGTCGAGCGTTGGGCGACCGATCGCACCTGTTGCCCCGGCAACAAAAATCTTCATCTGTGAAATCTTCCAAAACGTGTTGACTAGTACAGCACTACATTGCGTTGATCGATATCCCGTTACCGTCCAGGAAGCCGTGTCTTCACTTCTTGGAGTACCCAACCATTGCCGTCTGGATCGCTGAACGAGGCATAGGAGGCATAGTCGCGACGGTCCGGATCGGGACCTGGTACCCGTCCTTCAGTTCCGGCGTGGTGGAAAATCCCGCCGATGTCGTGGAACACCTCACTCACCTCGACACCCCGATCGACCAGTTCGGCGCGGGCGGCCTCGATGTCATAAACGATGAGGTATAAACCTTGAACTGAACCCGGCTCGGCTAACGACACTCCTTTACCGAAGATGATTGAGCACTCCGATCCGGGGGGAGTCAATTGCACCACCCGGAAGCCATTCTCGCCAGGAAAGTCGGCATCAAGTCGCCATCCCAACGTTTTATAGAAGTCTATGGAGCGATCGACATCGGCAACGGGTATCACTACAACTTCAAGTTTCATGTTTTGGCTGTTTACAGGATTGCTACTCATCTTGATCTCCTTTGGATTGGTGGATTGGATATTCAGATTGGTTACACTTATTCTTCTGCGATCGCCCAATCCAAACCACTCAAGTTCTTTGAGTTAAAACGCGACTTAATCATTCGGATTGGAGGAAAGCAGCAGGAAGTGAAGCCGTTAGACCTGAGATGGTGAATTTAGCTTCGGTGTACCAAAGGTTGGGATAAATTGAATTGATATAGCGGTACTTATCAAAGTTAGGACGGAGTGCAGGGGTTTCACCCTAGCTGGGGGCACAGTCCTCACACTCTCTTTGTCTTAAGCTCAATGCGTAGCGCTGTACCTCTAATCCATCTGATTTGAAGTTAAAGTCATGAAACGCTCCTCATGAAAACCTTCGTTGATAATCGTCAAAAACGTTAGTTAATTGCCGCCACAATGGCTGCTATCAATTGCTCAACAGTCCGACGCTCGCGATAACGAGCCTCATTAACAAACAAAGCTGGTGCAACTTCTACCCCACTTCGATATCCACCCTGAATGTCTGCAATGATGTGCTCGACATAAACTCCTTTAGATAAGTCTTGCAAAAATCGAGGAATGTCAAGTCCCAAACGATTTGCATATTCCACGAGGTACCCATTCTCCAACGCTTGTTGATGGATAAAAAGCATCTCATGCATCTGCCAAAACTGACCTTGCATTGCTGCTGCTTCCGCTGCTTCCGCTGCCCTTTGAGCATGAGGATGAATCTGTATTTGGGGAAAATGACGAAAGATAAAACACACATCATTTTTCTCGAAAGAAGAACTTAACTGCTGTTGAGCAGCTTTAATCAACCGATAGGCATTTGCACTTTGAAAACATTCATAATCTCCATACATTATGAGTACAACACTGGCATTTAGCACACCTTGAGTGTGATCCTGAATTGAAGGTGGGACCAACAAGGAATGATGCTCATGATCATCAGCCATCTTCTAGACCTGTCAAGCAAACTTAAACCCTGCAGCTAAACTGCTGTTAGCGTTCGCATGAATTCAATATAGGTAATTGATACCTATCTGTCGTCCCCTGAGAGTCTAAATTCTGTACGGTCTAAGGATTAGTGAAGCCCTCCGACTAAAGTAGTAGCCGATCTCCGACTTTAGTCGGAGATCGGATCTTAACTAAAACATAATCTATAACCTGACGAGTCCACGTTTGATACCAACAATAACGGCTTGCGTGCGATCGCTCACTCCCAGCTTGTTCAAAATATGAGTCACATGGGATTTGACAGTGCTCTCACCAATATTTAAGGCAGTTCCAATATCTTGATTACTCAACCCCTGCGCTATTAAACGGAGCACTTCCAACTCTCGTTCACTGAGTACTGGAATGTTCATCCGCTCTACCAATTTCCTCCCTACAACCGGAGAAACGTACTGCTGACCACTATGAATCACACGAATGACACTCAGAAGTTCATTTGGTTTAGCATCTTTAAGCAGATAACCCTGAGCCCCTGCCTGCAATCCTCGATAAATATCTTCATCTCCGTCATAGGTGGTTAGCACAATAATTCGCGCTGACTCAAATTCAGCACAAATCGCAGTAATGGCTTCAACTCCTCCAATTCCTGGCATTCGTAAATCCATGAGAGTGACATCAGGCTGGTGTTCACGATACAAGTTGATTGCCTGCTGCCCGTCCTCCGCTTGAGCAACCACTATCATTTCTGGATCGTAGTTAATGATGTTTGCCAATCCTTCTGCAACGAGGGAGTGGTCATCAACAATCAGAACCCGAATTTTAGTGGATTGACTCATGATGATTTTCACCCCCGATTGATAGTGACAACAATTTCTGTTCCTTGTCCAGGTTGACTTTGAATTGTTAACTGTGCGCCAATTCGCTCTGCCCGTTCGCTCATTCCCAACAAACCAAAGCCGCCTAGCGATGAAATGCTTCCAACCCCAAAGCCCTGTCCATCATCTTTAACGCGCAAAAGACATTGAGCATCGTCATACACTAGCTCAACCAAAATTTTACTAGCATTGGCGTATTTGATGGCGTTTGTTAAAGCTTCCTGACCAATTCGGAGTAAGCAATCTTCCACTTCGGACGGTAGAGAGTAAACTCCCCCCTTGCTTTCGTAGATCAAAGTGGTTTTGGTCGTTGACCGCATTTGAGCCACAAGGCGATGTAGCGCACTCTGTAAGGTACTCTCTTCCAACAACTGAGGGCGGAGCGCTACCACTGAACGCCGAGCTTCAGCAAGTCCGGTTCGCGCTAGTTCATCAATTTTTTCCAGCCTTTCTAGATAGATCTGAGCAGATCCCGAATCATCAACTAGCATTTGTGTTGTAGATCCCACATGAAGCAAAATGCCTGTAAACGCCTGCGCTAAGGAATCGTGAATTTCTCGTGCCATGCGGTTGCGTTCTTCCAGAATCGAGGCTTTTTCGGCACGTCTGCGATCGCTGATGTCTGTAATCAGCCCATAGTATCCTCTCACCTGCTCATTAGCATCAAAATCAGGGATGAAGACCGCACTGATGTATCGTTTACCAATTGGAAAAAGGATTTCTGCTTCCAAGGGGACGGTTTGCCCTTCAAACACCTGATTGATATAGGGCTCAACCCGCTGATAAACCGCTTCACCGAGGAGTTGACGAACAGTTTTGCCCAAAATCTCATTACGGCTACGGTTAAACCAGACTTCATAAGTCCGGTTGATAAATTGATAGCACCGATCGGCGTTTACATAACTGATTAGAACCGGAAGAGCGTCAGCGATTAGCCGGAGTTCCTGTTCTCGACGGCGCAGTTTTGTTTCACTTTGCTGTAAAGCGGCTGTCCGTTCTGCAACCTGTTGTTCCAGGGTACGGTTGTAGTCAGCGAGCAGCTTCTCTGCTTGTTTGCGCTCAGTAATGTCTTGAAAGGTTACGATCGCATAAACCACATTCCCCTGTTCATCAAAGACTGGAGTACCCCATCCCTCCACTGGAATTCTTGTACGTTGGTGGAGAATTTCCATATCATCAATTCTGGTGCGTTCACCGCTCAACGCCCGAATGATCGGTAGGCTCTCATTCGGATAGGGCTGATCTGTGCCTGCCAAGTAGAGTTGATAAGACTCTGCAATATGATCCCGTGGTATGGAGGGGTCAATCCCTTTGCCCATTAGTTGAATTGCCCGTTGATTGGCGTAGTAAGGGCGACCCGTCGCATCCAATACTGCAACACCCACTGGAATCGCTTCTAAGAACTGGGTCATCTGACTTTTGCTGGCGCGTTGCTCTGCGTACAGTTTGGCATTCTCGATCGCGATCGCTACCTGAGTAGAGAATAGATTTATAAGTTGCGATCGTTCTGCTGTGAATGCTCCAGTTATCAAGCGATTTTCCAGATACAGCACACCAATCAGATTGCTTTTATTCAGCAATGGCAAACACAAGACTGATTGAACTTGATGCTGTTGAAGATAGGGATCATTGATGAAATTGCCTTCATGCGTTGCATTATTGAGGATGACTGTTTCATGAGTCCGAATCACATAATGAATAATCGATTCAGGCAAACGATTCGCCATTGGAACCGATTGCAACACTTGTGTCGTACAAACGCGTTCCCCATCGCGCAGTTCGCAAGCTGCCTCAATCGTCCACTCCCCTGCATTTTCTAAAAGTAGACATCCAGTTTGCGCCCCAGCATTCTCAATTAGGATCTGCATTAAAGAATGAAGTAACTGTTCTAGCTCAATCTCACTTGAAATCGCTTGAGATACTTTCATCACCGCTGCTAAATCAAAAGCAACCTGTGAGGTGTTAGAAATCGTTCTATCAGTGGTGTGAACTGGTATAGGAGGCACATTTAATGACTGAGAAAAAAACTGAGGATAGCGAGTCTCTAAATCTTTAGCTTTTGCGATCGCGCCCCACCGCTCATAGCAGTAATGGGCTTCTTTCATGTAGAGTTGGGCAAACTTTTCTCGACCACGAGCCAAGTAATGTTTGGCAGCTAACTCATAGCTTAAGGCTTCTTCTTGAAGATACTCGTTTTCTTTAGCACTTTGAATGGCTTGTTCGTAAAACTCCTCTGCCTCAAAAAACTGACCCAAAACTCGCGCTTTCTCTGCCTCAACTAACTGAAATTTATGCAAAAAATTCATAGGGGCGTGTTGTGCCCATTTCTGCATCTCCTCCTGGTTGGCATTGACACGATTTAACCAGGTCTCTTTTTCAGAGTTTGAAGCATCCGCCCACAAGCTCAGAAATATTAAGGAGTCATAGAAATGAAATACAGATACAGAGAATAATCCTGTGGCTGCACTTAAATATGGTTCTGCCAAAGTAGCCGTTTTTGCAGCTTGCTCATACTCCCCGAACAGATAGCATAAAATCAGTTTATTTAAATAAAAGTAGTGGAGGCTGGTTCCATCCTTGAGCGAGATCGTCCATGACAGTGCTTCCTCTTCGTCAAAGAGACTACCCATTAAGCGACTTGGGTTTTCAGATTGACCTCGCAGGATAAGGATTGTTTGCTGCAACATTGCTAGCCAAGTGGAAAGAGCTTCTCGTCTAATTTGACTGGTGGCTTTACGATAAATTGCTGTTTGCTGTTTCAGTTCTGTCAGTTCATGTCCTGCAAAAAAGAAGTAATAACATACGATAACTGCACAATAACTCGCGTATTCAAACTCTCCACTTTCTATACCGCTTTGATAACCCTCAGCTAAATCAAGGAACGTCTCTTTAAGGTGGGCTTTCCAGTAAATGATACTAGAATTCACCACCAGCGATACTTTGCAGTTACTTCTCTTGTTGTTTGATTGTTTCACTAAATTCAAGGATAATTTGCCAAATCGATAGCCCCGCTCAAAGTCTTGTACAACTCCACATAGCATCATGCCATAGGCAGCATAACCGAGCAGCGACCAGATAGCGTTTCCACTGGCGATCGATAAATTCACCATCTTGCACACAATCAGCACCATCAGAGCGGGTGCCGAAATCTTAGCCGCGCCCAGTGTGCCTGCTAAAATGTAGATTGCCGCCAGTGGAACAGGTTCAGTCATCTCTGGCAAATCAATCAAATCTTCGATTTCCCGCCCAGCCAATCGTGCAGCGGTTTCCTCTAATCCGGCTTGAACATCTAACTGACTTGGAGCTTCTACTAAACTAATCCCCAAGCGTTGCAGTACTTCCAAGCCAGTTTTAAGTGCTGCTTTAGGGTCTCCCTGCGACAGCCTGGCTTGAATTCTGCTATCGTAAGCTCTCACTTGATCGAGCACCGTCTTCGCACGGTTGAGCACTTCTTCTACAAGTTGCTCCATATCGTCGAAGCGACCACTGAGGTATGCTGCCTCTGCTGCCTCTGAATGCAACGCCAAAGTCAGGTTATAGTCACGCTGCCAACTCTCTACGTCAAGCAGTTTAAGTCCTGTATTGAAATACTTGAAAGCTGCTTCATAAGCCGTCGCTGCCAGCGCTTTCTGACCCGCTTGCAGATTCAGTTTGACAATCTCATTCCGTTCAGATTGCTCAGTGATTAATTCGGTTCCATAATTCAGATGGTCAACGATTTCAAACAACCACTCTGCTAACTGCTCTGGCGAAGCCTTTTCGAGTAAAGTGCGACCGATTTGCAGATGTACTCCTTGTTTCTGCGACTCATCGATTAGAGCATAGGCAGCTTGCTGGACGCGATCGTGCAAGAACTTATACTCTTGAACTAACAAGTTCTCGTCTAACTCAGAGAGGGGTTGAATGAGTCCAGCTTGAATGGCTGCCAACAGATCCTGAAAAACCGTTTTAGGCGATTGCTTAAAGACGATCGCCAACGTCTCTAAATCAAATTCACCTCCAATGCAGGCGGCTAATTGAAGAAGCTGCTGAGTGTTTTCTGGCAGTTTTTTCAACTTGCTCAGCAGCAACTCCACTACATTATCAGTAATATTCTGAGTTTCAATCTGAGCAATATTCCACTGCCAGCCTCGCTGTTCGGGATTAAAGCTCAAGAGATCTTCACTGTACAACGATCGCAAAAATTCGCTCACAAAGAGCGGATTACCTTCGGTTTTGTCCAACACCAATTCGGCTAGGGAAGCAACAGTGTCAACATTTTGATGTAGCGTCTCGGCAATTAACTGATTCAGTGGTTCCAGTGTGAAGGGTGCTAGAACGATTTTCTGAGGCACTATCCCTTGCTTTCGTAAGTTTTCCAATGACAACGCTAGTGGATGGGCTGAAGTGACTTCATTGTCACGATAGGCTCCAATCAGAAACAGTGCTTGGGTTTGCTCATCGAGCAGCATCAGTTCGATTAACTTCAGCGTAGCAGAGTCAATCCACTGCAAATCATCCAGGAAGATGACAAGCGGATGATCTTTAGCACAAAGCACCCGAATAAACTGCTGAAAGAATCGATTAAAGCGATTTTGTGCTTCCGTTGCCCCAACTTCCGGTACGGGTGGCTGTTTGCTAATAATTAACTCAACTTCAGGGATAACATCAATGATGAGTTGTCCGTTACTTCCTAACGCTTCTAGAAGGCGAGATCGCCACCGTTGTAACCGCTCATCTGGTTCACTCAGCAGTTGCTGCACCAGTTTTCGTAAGGCATCAACGATCGCGCTGTAGGGAATATTATGCTGCAACTGGTCAAACTTACCTGAGATAAAATACCCGCGCCTTGCTGTAATTGGTTTGTAGAGTTCTTGCACTAAGGCTGATTTACCAACCCCAGAGTAGCCAGAGACTAACATCATTTTGAAGGACGCGGGGACATCTTCATTCTCCGCGTCTCCCCCTCTCCGCGTCTCCGCGTCTTCTCTCCCTGCTACTCTCTCAAACGCTGCCAATAATGCTGTAAGCTCTACATCCCGTCCATACAGCTTCTGAGGAATTTGAAATTGATCGGAAACATCTTGCAAACCCAGTTGAATGAGATTAATTTGATCACTTGCTTTTAGTTGATCAGCACAATCCTCTAAATCTGCTTTAATGCCCCAAGCACTTTGATAGCGATCCTCGGCATTCTTCGCCATCAGTTTCAAGATAATGTCTGAAACTGGTTTGGGGATCTTAGGATTCAATTCACACGGAGGTATAGGGGGTTTAGCAAGGTGACAGTGGACGAGTTCAAGGACATCCGTTGTCGGAAACGGCACTTGTCCGGTGAGTAGTTCGTAGAATGTCACTCCGAGCGAGTAGAAATCGGTGCGATAATCGATTGAACGATTCATCCGCCCAGTTTGCTCTGGAGAGAGATAAGCAAGGGTGCCTTCCAATACATGTGGACTTTTGAACGTAGGATTGGTGCGGCTGAATTGAGTTGCAATGCCAAAGTCAATGATTTTGACAACGCCAGTATTTGGATTGAGAATGATGTTACCAGGATTAATATCCTTGTGAATGATATTAGCAGCATGAATTCTGCCTAAAATTTTGCTGAGATTAATGGCAAGAGGAAGAAAATTAGATACAGGTGTGGGGCAGAAAGTCTCTGGGTACTGCTGTATCCAATACTCTAGGGACTCCCCCCCAAAATCTTCTAGAAGAATGACGAGCGTACGTTGATAGTCCTGTTGACTATATGCTCTGATTACGCCTTCTACGTCCAGAGACCGGGTAATGGCATATTCCTGCCTGTAGCGTGTTAATTCTTGGGGAGAAGGGTAATCCTGCTTGAGCAGTTTGATGACGATCGCTCGACTATCTGCCTCTCTAACACCTCGATAGACCAGAGATGCCGAACTCTCATAGATTTTACTTTGGGCAGTGATTCCGGTCAGAGCAATCATAGAACTCCCTCAAAATGAGTGCCACGAGTCATGCCGCCAATTATATCGATCTCAAAAGAATTCCGAAAATTAAGACAAATCAGCAAATCAACAAGATCGTGATCTCGCTGTCTAACTAGCCATACAATAGGACGAAACGAAACTCAAAGAACTACTCTGAAAGCTTTAGGAGAGGTTGCAAAAGAAGTATAAGCTTTCCTTATTCAAGAGGTTTGAACTTTCGGCAGAGGATTGCTTCAGATTTGGACTTTTGGCAAGAGAATGCTTGAATCAGGTAGAAAAATGAGGCCACGCTTAACGGAAGAATCGGTGTTTCAAATTCGACTGTGGCAAAAGGATGCCTTATTGAGCGGCAAAAGCTTGGCTTAAGTCACAAGTGGAACGCCACTGTAGGGGGTGCTCGTTTTGTCTATTCTAGAAAGGCGAGCACGCTTATGAAATCTAGCTACAACCTATGGAAAAGCGACATCTAATTTGCGAAGTAATTATTCTGATTTAAGTTAAAGAATGGCTTGTCTGGACTTTTTGAGAAAGCGATCGCTTCTAGGAAAACTAGCTCTACAAAAAAAAAACGACATGTAAATAGCGAAGAATTTTTAACTAAAAAACGATGCTTAATTTGCGAATGCTACTTTGCGACGCTTAATCTGCGAATGCTTCTAAATGTCGCTTTTCCCGGAAAAATCTTTAGAACCCCTGCTAGATAAACATTTCTGTTCATTATTTAATGCGAAATTGTTTCTAAGATAGCGACATTTAATGTGCGAATGTGCAGCAGGTTTCGTCATTTTTGCATTAATTTCTGAGGTTTCCTACTCTCAGCAAAGAACATTTTGGGGACTTATTGAGAAGTTTAGACCCAACGTTGGTAGAGAACTGGTAGACGACAATTAGACGAATAAAAGCGCAGCGCGATCCTGCTGCCCTCGTTTCTACTTGCGTAAGTCCTGACAGCGTTGGTTCATCCAAACGTTGAATATCTAAGCTCATCGCCCAATTAGGCAGCCGCAGTCCTGAACTGCGTTCAAGCCATTGGATTTGACCCCGTTCTTCTATGGGGTTGTGAATATTGGTACTGGCAGCGTAAACAAGGGCGCGACTCCTGGTGGACAGGAATGGGACAACTGCTGCGTTCTTGAACTATTTTTATCTCATTTTGTTGCGGTTGCTCATCGCACTTGTCGATGGCAATCGTTATCCTGAGACAGTGGCTATCTTGCTTCTTGCCCATGAGCAAACCGCATTTTTACCAATCTTCTAGCCTCAGACACACGTGGAGGTTGGTCAATCTGATTCTACTAACAATCGGCTTTATAATCCCAGTCGTTCAGGATCAAGAGTTCGGCATGATCAACTACTTGCACATTCTATTTGTGCTGGTGCTATTCCTACCCGGTGTGATTTTTCAAGCGATCACGCTCCCCGGAAAGCTACCAGGACTTCTCCTTTACGCAGGAGGCTTGGTTAGTCTCGTTAGTCTTTTGGTCTATCTGCTTTTGGGGATCATGACATTCGGCTTGCAGAGTTTATCCGTGCTGAAAGAAAGCCGAAGAAGAAACCTGCAATCCTTGCTGCTCATCACCCTAAGTGGGATTGGAGTCTTTGCCATATTATTTCTTTGGCAGGAACATCTGGCTCATGGCGCCGCGATCATGGTTGTGGCACTCATTTCCTGCTGGATACTGGAATGGCTCGAACTCCAATCAGCAAAACTAAGACAAAAGCGCTAGGAGCCCGATCGCGCCTGCAAGAATTCTAACTCCAATTTGAGGGCACAGAATGCGCCAGTCACAGGTTTTGGAGCTTGAAGATTGGGGATCACTGGGGGAGACGCGATCGCCGATGAGATCGGATGCACTAACAGCGTGATCAAACAAGAACAACTTGCTAACAAAAATAACTCTAATCGCTTGGTCTTCATTCTTCTGACTATTCGCACAATGGGCAATCTGCTCTGCCACAATAACAAAATTTCGCCAGAATAATGCGCTTGTGTTGCAAATCTGGTAACGAGCGATCCCGTTCAAATTAAGGCGTGAGTCGTTCTTCTACCTAGGCTTGACTTAGAGAAAGACTGGTACTAAACTACTAATGGTGATCGGTGAGCATTCCGAACTTGCTTACATAGCCTTAGTTCTGTCCCTTCACGATTCCACTCAACCTGGTCAAACACTTGATACAGAATGTACAAACCTCGTCCAGATTCGCCTTCGTGTTGGGGAAGGTGTTCTTCTGCCTCTTCTACACAGCAGCATTCAGGCGCTTCAAATCCAGATCCCTGATCTGAAATAATCCACCAGTATTCGTCAGCAACCATTGAAAACTGAATCAGGACTTTTTTGCAGGGATCAAGGCAGTTTCCATGCTTTGCAGCGTTGACAAGAGCTTCCTGCAATCCCAACCTCACCTCAGCTTTCCAGCGGGCGGGAACTTTTGACAGCAGAAGATCAAGAATCGGAAGAAGATACAGCGTTGAAGGAAAGCTGACCGTATTCCAATTGCGTCCAACCGGACGAGGAGACATCGCAATCACTCGGAGAACTCCGTTGCTTTCAAATGGATCAACACATAGATCATTTAGCAATTGCACTTGGGAAAACTGGGTTGCTTCTAGAGAAATCAGCTTGGTGCTGATTGAAGAACCTTAGAGTTTTTATCCTGCTTTACTGTCAATTCTGTACCTAAAAGAGTTAAGCAACCTTGTTATAAATTCGCAAATTTATTGAGGCTTTGCAGAAGCGAAACACGCTCTGTAGGCCTATGTCTTCATCCTATACCAAAATACGAGGGCTGAGACACGAATTTTTACTCATATTTCTGTCATCGTCGCCGATAAACTCTTTCTTCTAATCGTCGAAAATCCTGGTCAATTTCCGCCCAAAGCCGCCGATTGTGGGGATCAGTGCGGAGAGCCTTTTTCAGGTAAAGCCGCGCTTTTTCATAGTTGCGCTCCTGAATGAGATGTTGTGCCCAGCGGTGATAAGTAATCGCTTGCCATTGGCGTACATCTGGATGATCTGGGAAGCGCTGGGCAAGTCCTTCCACTAGCGCGATCGCCCGTGGGAATTTTTTCAGCTTGAAGAAATCCTGCAATTGCTCGTAGGAGGTTTGTAGCAATTGGCGATCAATCAGGGAAAGTTCGGGTGCGGTTTGGGGATGAGTTATTTTAATGGTCACTTTAGGGGGTTCTGCCGATTGGGGTTCTGCCGATGGTGCTTCAGTAGGGTCGGGCGGCTTCTCAGCGATGATCCCCAATAAAAACTGGTACGCCTCGGTGATGCGAATGAAGCGTTCTTTGGCGCGATCGTCCTCCGGATTCATGTCCGGGTGTAATTGCCGCGCTAGTTTACGGTAGGCAGCTTTGATGTCTTCGTGAGTTGCTCCCGTCCTTAGCCCTAACAGTCGGTAAGAATCAGCAATATTCATAGATACAAAAAAAAGGGCAGAACTTATTGCATTCTGCCACTTCTTTATCAAATTGGTGTAGCGTGTGTTTGACGATTAGACCGTTTCGATGACGCGATCGATCAGTCCGTATTCTTTCGCTTCTGCGGCGGACATAAAGTAATCGCGATCGGTGTCTTTTTCGATCTTCTCGAGCGGTTGTCCGGTGCGGTCTGACAGCATTCCATTCAACTGGTGCCGCATCCGAATAATTTCTCTAGCTTCGATCTCGATGTCGGTCGCTTGTTGTCGTCCGGTTCCACCCAAGGGTTGGTGAATCATGATTCGAGAGTGCGGCAGTGCAACGCGCTTTCCTTTGCTGCCAGCGGCGAGAAGAAAGGCTCCCATTGAAGCGGCAAGCCCGACACAGATTGTGATCACTTCGGATTTAATGTGCTGCATCGTGTCGTAGATCGCCATTCCTGCGGTGACTGATCCCCCAGGAGAATTGATATATAACTGGATCGGTTTGGTCGGATCTTCGGAATCGAGATAGAGCATGATTGCCACGATCTGATTCGCGATATTGTCATCGACATCTTGGCTTAAGAAGATAATCCGCTCTAAGCTTAAGCGCTGATAAATATCGATCCATTGCTCGTATGAGCTACCCGGTAAGCGATACGGGACTTTTGGAGTTCCAATTGGCATAAGACAATCTCTTGATTAAACGAGGGCGGGCAATTGTTTGGGTAACTCTTTAGTGCTGGTGAGAACCCGATCGATCAGTCCATAGTCTTTTGCTTCCTGAGCGGTGAGATAGAAGCGTCGATCGAGATCCTTGCTGAGTTTTTCGACAGTGTGACCGGTGTTGAGCGACAAAATTTGCAGGAAGGTTGCACGATCGGCAAGTACCTTTTGGGCATCGACTTGAATATCGGTTGCTTGTCCTCGCGATCGTCCATACTGCGGAGATAAAACAATCTCAGCATTCGGTAAGCTCAGGCGCGATCCCTTTGTACCGGATGACAGCAGCAACACTGCACTACTCGCTGCCATGCCCATACAAATCGTATGCACCGGCGCTTTGATGTACTGCATTGTGTCGTAGATCGCCATGCTTGCCGCTAACGAGGACACACCGCCACCGATCCGCTCACCATACGAATTGATGTACAGATAAATAGGCTTGGTTGCGTCTTCTGAATGGAGATACAACAGTAGCGCAACAATGCTATTCGCAGTATTGTCATCAATCTCGCCATCGAGAAAGATAATCCGCTCGAATGCCATGCGGGTGTAGATATCGACCCACTGCACATATTGGCTACCGGGAAGACGGTAAGGAACTTGCATAAGGCTCAGTGAGGGGGTGAATTAAGTCAAAGCGGCAACAGGTTTGGGCAGTTGCTTGGTACTTTCGAGAACTCGATCGATGAGTCCATATTCTTTCGCTTCTTGCGGTGTCATATAGAAGGTGCGATCGGTGTCTTTAACGATTTTCTCGATCGGTTGTCCAGTGTTCTTAGACAGGATGTCGAGGATTGCAGCTCGGTTTTCTAGAACTTCTTTCGCCCGGATTTGGATATCGGTTGCCTGTCCACGTGTCCCCGATTTCGGTTGGTTGAGAACGATCGTCGCGTGCGGCAGACTTGCCCGGAATCCCTTGGTTCCCGCCGAGAGAATCATTGCGGCTGTACCAACCGCCTGCCCGATACAAATCGTATGCACCGGAGGCTTGATGTAGCTAAGGGTGTCACAGACTGCAAACGCTTCGGTTTCAAACCCGATCGTTTCACCTTCCCAGGAAGTTCCGGTTGAGTTGATGTAGAAATAAATCGGCTTTTCTGGATCGTCGAATTGCAGATACAGCAGTTGCGCGATGATCAAGCGGGTGTAATCTTGGTTGGGGTTTCTACGATATTCATCGATCGAGTGCAGGGGGCCGCCAAGATAAACAATGCGCTCTTTCAGCATCAGAGATGCTAAATCGGGTGGGGGCGTGCGGTAAGAGGCATCGCCATAATAATTTGAGGACTGAACAGCCTTAATCGGTGATTCCATAGCAGTTGCCTGAAACAATTTGCCTATAAGTGGCGGTTTATTCATGGTAGCGCGTGGAACGAGGAATAATACAGCCCAAGCCGAGCGGGACGAGTTGGGGAATCCGTAATTTTTGTGCGGCTAGATTTTGTAGAGGGACTGCCGCAATAAATCTTTAAGGTATGGGGGCGAAGGGACTTGAACCCTTACGACCTTGCGGTCAACGGATTTTAAGTCCGTAGCGTCTACCATTCCGCCACGCCCCCAAGACAATATTCTGAATTTAGGATTACAATTCAGAAGCTTTCCAAGAATATCACTAGATTTGCAGGATTGGTATAGAAATTTGTGAAACGATCGCAAATTAAATTTCACTGTTTGATTGGGGGAGCGCGATCGCACGAAAGCGCTAGGATAGAAAAGTTGATATCCGGTTGAAACGCATGGATGTAGCACTTCTATACCTCGCCTTGGGCGGCGCTTACCTAGTGGTTGTGCCCTTAATCATCTTTTTCTATCTGAAGTCGCGTTGGTATGTGGCAAGTTCAGTTGAGCGGGGCTTTATGTATTTCATGGTGTTTCTCTATTTTCCGGGAATGCTCTTGCTTGCGCCGTTCTTGAATTTCAGACCGAAAGCGCGACAGATAGAAGCTTAGAACGATGCGACGAATTGACGCGATCGGGATTACGTTTGGTGTGTTTTTAGCGGGCGGACTTGCGTTTCTGGCACTTCAGGGCGCAGGTCTCGACAGCGTTAGCGCAGGAATTTGGAGTCAGTTGCTGTTAGTCGGCGGCTTGATTGGATGGTTGGCGAGTTACCTGTTTCGGGTGCTGTCAAAGAACATGACGTACAACCAGCAGCTTAAGGATTACGAGGAAGCCGTCCTCCGCAAGCGCTTGGAAGAATTAACTCCTGAAGAATTAGAGAAAATTCAGGCAGAGATTGAAGCGGAACGGAAAAAGCAAGGTTCTTAGAATTTCGTGCCCAAATTTGCAGTAATCTACTGAAGTTGTGCGTTTTAGAGAATCGAGATGGCTTCAGTGTCGGAATGTTTTGAGCGGCTACGGAATCAGGGTCGGTGTGCGTTGATTCCTTTTTTAACTGCCGGAGATCCGGATTTAGAGACGACCGCTCAGGCGTTGCATATTCTCGATCGCAATGGAGCCGATTTAATCGAATTGGGCGTTCCTTATTCTGATCCGTTGGCGGATGGCCCGGTGATCCAAGCAGCAGCGACACGATCGCTCTCAAATGGAACTCGACTCGATGATGTTTTGCAACTGGTCAAGCAGGTTGCTCCGAATTTGCGATCGCCGATCATTCTTTTTACGTACTACAATCCAATTCTGAATCGCGGCATTGAATCTTTTTTAAAGGAGATTTCCGAAGCGGGCGCGAAAGGTTTAGTGGTTCCAGACTTACCCTTAGAAGAAGCAGAAACCCTGTTACGTCCAGCTAAAGAACATGGGATCGAATTAATTCTGTTGGTTGCACCGACGAGTCCACTAGAGCGCATTGCAGCGATCGCGCAACAGTCGCAAGGATTTATCTATTTGGTGAGTACAACGGGCGTAACCGGAATGCGATCGCAAATGGAATCGCGGGTGAAAGATTTGATCGCAGAGTTGCGGCAGGTGACAGATAAAGCGATCGGCGTTGGCTTTGGAATTTCGCAACCGGAACAAGCGCGGCAAGTGATGAACTGGGGCGCAGATGCAGCGATCGTCGGAAGTGCATTTGTAAAGCGATTGTCTGAGGGAACGCCTGCTGAGGGATTGAAAGCGATCGAGGAGTTTTGTCAGACGTTGAGAAGTGCGATTTCTAGCGATTGAATCCATGAAAGGATGAAAATTACTCAGCGATCAAGGAGATTTTAGAGAATTTGTGGCTTGTCTATCATTTGAGAACTGATAACGGCTGAATTAAGCGGCAGACCTAACGCTTTGCTCATCACCGAGATATCACAATTCTGTCCGCTCCAATGATTTGTTATGCCCCGATCTCTTATCTATTCTTAACCTTGGCGGTGTAACGCATCATGAAAGGAATCGCCGATAACTTCTCGGAACTCATCCATGAAGAGAATAATTTTTGCTTACCAACCTCAAACCGAAGCAGATAACCCTAACGGATTCATTGGTTTTGGTATAACGGTTTGCTCGCCGTTTTTTCGCCGATTAGCAGTCCTAAATCTGCCCGCCTACGCCTTTAAACTTCTCAACAAATGCCGCAATTTTTTGGAAAACGCTCTGCTTCTTGGTTTTGTATTCTGGATTAAGCGGACTCATTTTAGGCAGTGTGGAATTTAACTCAGTCCCATTCTCGCTAGCGAACTCGCGTTTCAGGGAGGCACTGATATAGCGCTTGGCTGCTTCCTCATTCAAGCCTTCTGAACGAATCAACTCATCTGCTTCGCGGGCTTGCTCGGCTTGGGCAAATTTAAAGAACGCATCAATGATGCTGGCTTTATCTGCCATTTCATCGAGATTGGTTTGATTAATGAAATCCACAATCAGGCTTTCTTTGGCTCGATTGCCTAAGCTGGCTCGAATCAGGCGACGCACTTCTTCAATCAATTCACCCTTACTTTTATTCTTTTTATTCTGCTCAAAAATTAGCTCAAGAATGTAATCCAGATTGATCTCTTGGGATTTCAGCAAATCCACTTCAAACACCACATCATCCCAATCGATCGCGGATTGTTCTTTTTTCACTGCCCGCTTTTTCCCGGCGCAACCAGTCGCGGATATCGTTGTAGGTGGAGCGGTAATCTTGAATGGTGCGCTCGGCAGGAACCTTGATGGCTTGCAGTGCCGTCAGGTCTTCATCACTTAAATAGTGTTCCGCTTTAAATGCTTCAACCGCCGCCGGGTCATTTATATCGACCTGTTGCAAGGCTTTCAAGCTGGCAAATTCATCGTAGTTTTGTAGTACATTTTCAACGCGCAAGTATTCGCCAAATAGCTTGGCAAAGTCTTTTTTGTCTTTCTCTAAAACAATCTCGTCGGGGTTGGGAAAACGCTGCTCTAATTCCGTCACCACCTCCACAAAGCCACGCCGCGCTTCACCAGTCACCACGTCGGTAAAGCCGCCCATATATTCCCTGTAGCTTTTTTCCAGCACCACGTTTTTGGTGTTTTTATCGCCAAACAGGGTAATGGCATCGATGGTGGCTTGTTCTAAATCGCGGAAGGTGACGATATTGCCAAAGTTTTTGGTGGCATCATAAATGCGGTTGGTGCGTGAATAGGCTTGCAGCAAACCGTGATAGCGCAGGTTTTTGTCCACAAACAGGGTATTGAGTGTAGGCGCATCAAACCCCGTCAAGAACATACCCACCACGATCAGCAGGTCAATTTCTTTGGCTTTGACTTGCTTGGCTAGATCGCGGTAGTAGTTTTGAAAACCGTTGCTATCTACGCTGAAGTTGGTTTTAAACAGGGCGTTATAGTCGCTAATAGCAGCACTTAAAAATTCTTTGGCGCTGCTGTTCACGGCTGATACATCAAAGCCTTCATCCAAAATTTCGCCCACGGTTGCTTGTTCTTCATTAGCGGCAAAGGAGAAAATAGTGGCGATTTTCAGGGGTTTATCGCGACCTGTTTGTAGTTGCTTAAACGTTTCGTAATACAACTTGGCAGCGTCCACACTGCTCACGGCAAACAGAGCATTAAAGCCTTTGCCGCCTGCTTGCAAGCGGTGGGTTTTTTGGCGGAAGTTATTCAAGATGTATTGGGAAATCTCGCGAATGCGATGAGGGTGTAACAGGGCTTGTTTGTTTTCGGCGGCGTTTAGCTTTTGCTCGTCTTGCTCAGTTTCAATGGCTTTGAACTGTGGGCGCACATCGTTGTAGTCCACCTTGAACTTCAGCACTTTTTCATCACGGATCGCGTCGGTGATCACATAGGAATGTAGCTCACGACCAAATACACTGGCGATGGTGTCTGCGCCCAGGGCGTTTTGCGGAAAAATGGGCGTGCCAGTGAAGCCAAACTGATAAAACCGCTTAAATTTTTTCTGTAAGTTCTTCTGTGCCTCACCAAACTGGCTGCGGTGGCATTCATCAAAAATAAATACGACCTGCTTAGTGTAGATGGCTAGGTCGCTTTCGGTTTTCATCAGGTTATTGAGTTTCTGGATGGTGGTGACGATGATTTTGTTGTCGTCTTTATCCAGATTACGCTTCAGCCCCGCAGTGCTGTCGGAGCCATTGACGCTATCGGGAGAAAAGCGTTGATATTCTTTCATGGTTTGGTAATCAAGGTCTTTGCGATCGACCACAAAAAACACCTTATCGATAAACTCTAGCTCCGTCGCTAGCCGCGCCGCTTTAAAGCTGGTTAAGGTTTTGCCTGAGCCAGTGGTGTGCCAGATATAGCCGCCGCCCTCAAGACGGCTCCAGTGTTTGGCTTGGTAGGCGCTGTTGATTTTCCATAAAATGCGCTCGGTGGCGGCAATCTGGTAGGGGCGCATCACCAGTAAGGTGTCATTCACATCAAACACGGAATACTGCAACAGCACACTGAGCAGGGTATTTTTCTGAAAAAAGGTGGCGGTAAAGTCTTTCAGGTCTTTAATCAGGGTGTTGTCGGCTTTCGCCCAGTTCATGGTGAAGTCAAAGCTATTTTTATTGCGCTGGGTGGTGTTGGCAAAGTAGCGGGTATTGGTGCCGTTGGAAATAACAAATAGTTGCAAATACTTATACAGCGAATGTTCGGCATTAAAGCTTTCTTTGCTGTAGCGATGCACTTGGTTAAAGGCTTCACGAATCGCTACGCCGCGTTTTTTTAGCTCAATTTGCACTAGGGGTAAGCCGTTGACCAAGATGGTCACATCGTAGCGGTTGGCTTGCGTTCCCTTTTGTTCAAATTGCTTGATCACTTGGACTTTGTTGCGGGCAAGGTTCTTTTTATCGAGGAGGTAGATGTTTTGAATGCGATCATCATCAAATACAAAATCATGGATGTAATCGTCATGGATTTTGCGGGTTTTATCGGTAATGCTGTCGCTAGGTTTATCTAAAAAGGTTTCTACGAAGCGCCGCCATTCGCCTTCGGTAAACTGCACCTGATTGAGCGTTTGCAACTGCTCGCGCACGTTGGTAACATGGCTTGCGGGTTGGTTAATTTGGGCAGGTATTGATAGCCTTGCTGAATTAAATCCTGAATCAATTCGCGCTCTAAATCGCTTTCGCTTTGGTAGCTTTCACTTTGCGGTGCTTTGATGTATTGATCCAGCACGATAAAGTTATTGGATTCGGCGATCGCGTTGTAGTCGGTCATGCTTTACCTCTAAATTCTGTTTCTTTAGCTTTGAGTCTGCTGAAAGCGATACTTGGTGTTGATTTCATTCACCAGAAAACGCAAAACACGCTTGTCATCTTCGGTGAGTACGGCCACTTCTTCGCCCGCGTGCTTAGAGTGACTGGAGATATTAATAATCCGAGTCTCATACGGATTGGTTTGGCCATCATCGTTTTGTGGCAGGAGATCGCTCCATTTCTTATAGCCAAGAAACGTTGAGGTTTTTTCCAGAATGTTTCTTAAAAAATTGAAGTGATACTTGCTCAACTGATCACTCTCAATAGCCTTTTCAATCTCTGATTTCAGATAAAGATGATATGAGAATGGCGAGTCATTGGGCTGGGCAACTAACTGATATGTGCCGTCATCTAGCTTGATCATCCGATACTTATCAAAGCATTTCCTTCTGTAATTACCGTCATCACTATTGAGTTCGTTGTGCAAAACGTTATAAAAAAGCGGATTGTGGGTGGTGATGATGAATTTGACATTTGATTCATTTGATTTGACCAATTGGGCTAAGTCTACAGCCAACTGAATTAAATGGTTCTCATCTAGTGAACTTACCGGATCGTCGATAAATATATATTCCAACTGGTCAAAATCATTGGTTTCACGATCAGTCGGCTCTGGAACATTGAGAATTTCAATCACCTGTTCGATCAGCGTATAAAACATACTCCAGATAAAACTGCTTTCCTCGCCTTTGGAGATTTTCAGATTTCCTGAGTGTTCATTATCGCCGCGCTCCAACGAAAAGCTAACTTCACTAAAGTCTTCACTAAAATGCGGCGTTAACTTCTCATTGGCGTAATGCTGAAAGTTTGTGATGATGTTTCGGTCTTGCCCTTGATCTCTTAGCACCCAATTGGTAAATAAATTGGGCTGGATTTTTAGCTTGGGATCGGCATCCTGTTCCAAGTCGTTGTCCCAATAGAACAAATCTTCGGTAAAGGCGTTGTAATACAGAATTTTTCTGTCCGCCAACTCAGACCGATCGGCTTCGTTATCGCCCTCATCTTCATCGGCTCTCGGCACAATCAGTTGCTTGAATTCTCTGGAAAGGCGCGTTTTACCTGTGCCATTAAAGGCATAGATCAACTTTATTGGCGGTTCTCAGATCCTGGGCGATTTCGGTTAGTGTTTTGCCCATGTTACGCCTCTACTTCTTCAGGCTTGGGAAAGGTGAGCAGTAAATCGCGGTAATATTCGTATTGCTTTTGGCGCAAGGCGATTTCACGGGGCAAGCCTTCGCGGATGGAGTTGGTGAGGGTGTCGAATTTGTCGAGGATGGCGACGATGCGGGCTTGTTCGGCAACCGATTTTTGAGGATCATTTGGGTATGGGATTGGTATTCGGATTTTTTCAATTCCACTGATCAATAATCGCTTAACTTTTCCACTAGATACATATTTCGCCTTCTCAGTGATAAAGGTAGTTGTTTGCATCACATAGGACACAAGTTTTGGATTAATTGAATGACAAAAAGCCCAACCATCATCGTGAATAGCTACTTTTTCACTTCCTATCCATGCAACAGCCTTACCAACATCTTCAACAGTTTCACCTACACCTGCTATTACAACATCGCCGGGCATTGCATAGCGTAATGATGCAGCCATTTCAGGGCGAACCTGCGATAGCGTATGAGAGGCTGAAACTCCATAGTGTGTGTAAATTTCGCCGTAGTGAATAGCTGGTATGCCGTCATCCACGTAATCCGCTTTGGTGAAACGTTTCCCACGAGTAAACTTGCCAATTTCCCCCAATGGCTTCCACTCCACTTCACCTTTTTCAAAACTCAACAACCGATCGCGGTAGTAGTTGTATTGCTTTTGGCGATCGGTCAGCTCGGCGGTCAGCTCGGCGGTCAGCTCGGCGGTCAGCGCTGTAAAAGTATCCAAAATCCGCACGATTTCGGCTTGAATAGCAAGAGAGCGATCGGGGTTGTCTGGGCATGGGATGGGGATTTGGATTTTTTTAAAGCGCTCCTTGGATATATTGAAGCGAGTTACACCACTTGCAGTCTTTGAAATTTGAGAGCGCATGAAATGACTGCGAAACAAGTATTTTGAGAACTCAGGAGCTAGCGGGGTGTCCGCATTAAATCGAACACCAAATGAAAAGCTATTCAAATACACAGAACCTTCAAGTTTTGTCGTGACAGACGAGGACATTCCTGCCTCATCAGCAGTTTCAGATGATCCTGTAAACAAAACATCGCCATATTTAACCTCGTGCTGATTTTCCGAATCAGACACCTTGACAGATTCGAGAGCATTAAAGTTAACATCTATGTTGAAAAATATATTTCCGTATGTAATGTATTTTGCATTGCCGCCATCAAAATCAGATTTTATTTTTCCAGTAAGACCGCCATAGATTTCGGCTACTTCCCCCAGCGTCTTCCACTCCACCGTCGCCCCGTCCAACAGTTTTTCCAGAAAGTTCATGTTTCTATCTCCGCCACGATCGCATCAATCTCAGCACGCAGGCGATCAATATTGGCAACGGTAGTTTTTAATTCAGTATTAAGCGCCGTGATGTCCGTGATTTCGCGAGTGTCCTTGGCTTCCACATAACTGCTAACCGACAGATTGTAATCCTTAGCCGCAATCTCTTCAAAAGGCACCGATCGGGCAAAGTGAGCAACGTTTTCCTTACTATCAAACACCCCCATAATTTCGGCAATATGGTCATCAGTCAGGGTGTTAGTGTTCGTTTCCTTTTTAAACAGTCCACTCGCATCAATAAACTGAGTCGCAGAGCCGGACTTGTGTTTAGATAGCACCAAAATCGTCACCGCGATCGTAGTCCCAAAAAACAGATTGGGCGCGAGGGCAATCACCGTTTCCACATAGTTGTTATCTACCAGATACTTTCTGATTTTGGCTTCGGCACCGCCACGGTAAAAAATACCGGGAAAACACACGATCGCCGCCCGCCCCTTGCTCGATAAATAGCTCAAGCAATGCAACACAAACGCAAAATCAGCCTTAGATTTGGGCGCAAGAACGCCAGCAGGCGCAAAGCGATCGTCATTAATCAGCGTCGGGTCATCACTACCAATCCACTTCACCGAATAGGGCGGATTAGAGACGATCGCATCAAAGGGCTTTTCATCCGCAAAATGCGGGTCAGTCAGCGTATTGCCCAACTGCATATTGAACTTGTCGTAGTTGATGTTATGCAAAAACATATTCATCCGCGCCAAGTTATAGGTCGTGTGGTTAATCTCCTGCCCGTAAAAACCGTCTTCGATGAGGTGAGCGTCAAAGTGCTTTTTGGCTTGCAAGAGCAGCGAACCCGAACCACAGGCGGGGTCATAAATTTTATTGACGCTGGTTTGCTGGTGCATGGCAAGCTGGGCAATCAGCCGAGAGACATGCTGCGGCGTAAAAAACTCGCCCCCCGATTTACCCGCATTGGCGGCATAGTTGGAGATCAAAAACTCATAGGCATCGCCAAACAGGTCGATATGGCTGGCATCAAAACCACCAAAATCCAGCCCTGCCACGCCTTTTAGTACCGCAGACAAGCGCAGGTTTTTATCTCTAACCGTGTTGCCGAGGCGGTTGCTGGTGGTGTCAAAATCGGCAAACAGCCCCTTGATATCCATCTCGGAAGGGTAGCCATTGGCAGAGCTTTCGATCGCCGCAAAAATCGCTGCCAGGTCAGTATTCAGGCTTTCGTTCGTGTTGGCATTAGCGGCGATCGTGGCAAACAACTGGCTGGGGTAAATAAAGTAGCCTTTAGTTTTAATGGCATCGTCTTTGATGTCGTCGGTAATCACACTATCGGGCAGCTCGGCGTAGTGGATGCTGTCATCATCAGCCTCGATGTAGCTGGCAAAGTTTTCACTGATAAAACGGTAAAACAGCGTACCGAGAACGTATTGCTTAAAATCCCAGCCATCGACTGAACCGCGAACATCATTGGCGATTTGCCAGATTTGGCGTTGCAGGGCGGCGCGTTGTTGGGTACTCGTCATTATGGAAATTCTGTTGTAAGTGCTTATGTATAACGGCTGAATTGAGCAGCAAGTGAACGGCTTGCCATCTGCGACAGCAATCGCCGCTAACTCATCACAAATTATACCCACTCCAATGATTTACTATATTCGATCGCTTAGCTATTTCTTGTGTGGCGCGAACGGCTTGCCGTCTGCGACAGCAATCGCCGCTCACCGAAGCCAACAATCTTTGCCTGCCTAATCTCGGCTAGGAACAAGCAACTTAAACGGACTTCTCGGTTTCGGCATAACTAT
Source organism: Leptolyngbya sp. AS-A5 (assembly GCF_039962495.1). Lineage (NCBI taxonomy): Bacteria > Bacillati > Cyanobacteriota > Cyanophyceae > Leptolyngbyales > Leptolyngbyaceae > Leptolyngbya > Leptolyngbya sp. AS-A5. The sequence continues at coordinate 137,100 of NZ_JAMPLL010000011.1, forward strand.
TTATTAGAACGAAAGAGTCAGCCTAATTACCCAAATCTAGGCATTAGACCGAAAATGGTCGGTATAATGCTCTCTAGAGCGATTTAGACTGCCCGAAGTCGGCATAACACCCCAAATTAGCGAATTAGATCGACGCTCTCCGCCTAATGCTCCGATCGAAAATACTAGGAACGACTTCGAGCGCCTACAATTCTAGAGAGTATGCAGGATTTCGATTAAGCGATCGCCTCAACAAGCGAGATCGGTGTGAAAACTTGAATTTCTGCCTGGGCAAAATCCTGAGTATCACGAGTCACGATGCCATCAAGCTGATTTCTGACTACGGTTGCACACTGAATTGCATCCTCGAAATCTGCAAATCCAAGCGTAAACGCAAGTGAGATTACTGCGCGATCGACGGTTGCAATCTGAAAAGCTTGAGCGATGTTTTCAAGAAAATCTAACGCCATCGATCGACCTTTCTGTTTACGAATGACATAGTACAAGTCGCTGAATGTTGAGGCGGACACAAATGCTTCAAACGCTCCGCTCTCAGCCAGTGCAAAAACTTCTTGAGCTTGCGAAAAAAGAGCGATCGTTCCAAAGCGACATCCAAAATTACATTCCTATCCAACAAAATTTTCACAAATCGTACTTCTCTTTAAGTGCTTGCCATCTAGCTTCATCAGCATCAAAGTTAGGAGGTGCAGGTTCAGTCTTGGCGAACCATTCGCGTAAAAACTTGATTTTCGTAGGACGGGCACTAGAAGGTTGAGTCGCTTCGGGACTTGCATTGGAAACCCTTTGAAACACGATGACTTCGACATCGCCAGGTGGGAGGTCGATCGTTTCTGTGATCACTAGCTGTCCATTAGCATCAACTTTACCTTTGAGTTTGTAAGTTGCCATGATGTTTGCCGTTTATCGGATTGGTTCAAGTGTACAGAATTTTAGAGGGTGTGAAGAATGTCGATTAGGCGATCGCTAATTCGCTCCGCCGCTCCCGGTTCTCCCATGCGTCGCCGTCCGTTTTCTGCAATCATTTGGATACGATCGGGATTTTCTAGGAGTGATCGTATCGCACGACTCATTTGAGAGGGGTGTGAAACAAGTGTGACCGAAGCGCCTAGCAATCGGGTTTGAGCTTCTGCAAAAGCGGGTGTGAATTGCGGTCCTACGCCTGGAATAATCAACGCAGGTTTGCCCAGCCCGATAAATTGTTCGGTGGCGGTTCCTGCCATTGCGATCGCAATCTCACTTCGCTGAATACATTCTGCAAATCGTCCAGGCATTAACTTTAGTGTTGTCTCTTTCTCACCGTATCCATTCACATAAGTATTTGAATCTGTGTAACGCCAGCGATAACGAATCAATACCTCATGTAATTGATCGAGGTCGATTCCAGGTGCAATCGCGCTTAAAAATTGCACTGATCGCTTTAAGTCGCTCATGTGATCGATCGCTTGCAGCATCAATTCCCAATTAGCAAAACATTCAGGCGGGCGAGAACCAGGAATCAGCGCAACAGTCAAACCATCGAAGGTTTCTGAGCCTGACCATTCCAAGCCGTCCATCATCGGATTACCCAGATCAAAAGCGGGCACATCAAAGCGTTTGAGAATTTGAGCAGTGAACCGATCGCGAGGAAATACCGCTTTACATTGGGGTCGTTTCATCAGCCAGCGATCCCACGGCTGGAAAATACATCCGGTTGATCGCTCTAATCGATCGTCCCACCAGGATTGTCTTGACAACCAGCCTTTCTCATCGCGCAGGTAATACTCTGATTTTGCAGTGGCAACAAAGGCAAACGGCGCACCACTGATCCAAGCAAACAACATTGGAACAATGTCGCCGACTGCCAGAATTAAGCCATCGTCTTTTGCCCAATTCTTAATCGCTTTGATTTGCTCTAGTGTGAGCTTTAGTAATCCACCTTGTATGTCTCGAACCAGTTGCTTATTATCCATGTAGATGAATCCGCCCGATGGCATCGCTTTCACCGAGCCGATTACAGGGATATTTGCATTTATGTATGCGTGACCTTCCCCGACGATCGGTAAAGCTTCGATCTTGCAATCTGATTTTTGCTGCAACGCTTGAAGAATCCGAATTGCGATCGTATCTTCACCGTGACCGTTACTAAGACAAAGCAAACGCATAGTTGTTCGAGGATAAAGAAGCGCGGAATTGGTCTAAATCAGACAGGGCACGATCGCGATATTGTCCATACCGCTCTTGTTTGTTGCGAATCTTCTGCGGCAGTTCCGGTAAGATGCCAAAGTTCGGCGGCATCGGTTGGAAATGCTTTGGAGAGGCAGAACTGATGAAATCGAACAACGCGCCCATCATCGTTGTGACCGGAAGAGACAGGGTTGGTAATCCCAACGCCACACGAGCAGCATTGGTTCCCGCTAACCAACCGCCTGCACAGGCAGCCGTGTAACCTTCAGTTCCGCTGAGTTGTCCGGCGGCAAGAAGGGTCGATCGCGATTTAAATTGCATGGTTGGCAGCAGCAGTTCCGGTGAGTTGATAAACGTATTGCGGTGCATCACACCCATACGGACAAATTCAGCATTTTCTAAACCGGGAATGAGCCGAAAGACGCGCTTTTGTTCACCCCAGCGTAAGTTGGTTTGAAATCCGACCATGTTCCACAATTGCCCGGATTTATCTTCCTGGCGCAACTGGACAACTGCATAAGGGCGATGCTCTTTGTTGTCGCGGAAGTTGCCTTTTCGGGCATCAAACAGTCCCACAGGTTTAAGCGGGCCGTAACGCATCGTATCTTCGCCCCGTCGCGCCATTTCCTCGATCGGTAAGCACGCTTCAAAAAATTTCGCCGTTTCGCGCTCAAAATCTTTTAATTCCGCCTGTTCTGCCTTGCACAGCTCTTGCCAGAAGTGGAGATACTGCGCTTTGTCCATTGGGCAATTGAGGTAAGCGGCTTCGCCACGATCGTACCGAGAAGCCAAAAATGCGGTTTCAAAATCGATCGACTCACCCACCACGATCGGGCTTGCTGCATCGAAGAAACTCATATACTCCATTCCGGTTAAGCGCTGCAAATCCTGGGAGAGCGCTTCACTGGTTAAAGGCCCTGTCGTCAGCACCACAACGCCCGATCGCGGAATTTCGACCACTTCTTCACGCCTTAACTCAATTAGAGGATGATTCGCCAGGGTTTCGGTTAATTCTTGGCTGAACACACCCCGATCGACCGCCAATGCCCCACCCGCCGGAACTTGATGCTGATCTGCGGTTTGAATCACGATCGACCTCAAACGCCGCAATTCTTCGTGCAGCAGTCCCGAAGCGCGATCGGTTGCCTGCGCTCCAAATGAGTTACTGCACACCAATTCCGCCAGATGCTCGGAGTGATGAGCAGGGCTTTGACGAATCGGGCGCATTTCATGTAGCACGACGGGGACACCCGCTTGAGCAATCTGCCAAGCCGCTTCGGTGCCTGCTAATCCGCCGCCAATGACATGAATTGGAGAAAGTTCGGTCATAGTCAACACTTTCGATCGAGTCCTTATCTAGGATAAACGGTTCTATGATCAATCTAGGAAAGTCAGTGCTGGTTTGAACTTATGCGATCGTCTCCTTCTCGCTCTCCGCTCCGTCGTAATCTGCTGTTTGAGCGATCGATGGCATTTTTAGCAGTGGCAAATTTAGGACTGGTGGCGTTTGATTGGTCGTATATCCCGTGGCGAGATTTCTGGCTTCGTAATTTTCCCGGTGTGACACGGGGGTACGATCGCGTCAAAGGAATTGAGCCACATCGCGACACCGAAGCGTATTTAGATACTGTTAACGCGTTGCAGCAGGAACTTCAGCAAACTGGATTAGAAAATCCGGCAGTGCAAGCAAGATTACAGGAATTGCGATCGCGCAGTTCCGAGATGGTTGATACCAATCCCTTTGCAGTCGCAAATAAAAGCGGAACGCTAGAGAAAATCAAAAATCGAATGCGAGAGCATATCTTTCAGGAGCGTCGGCGTGAATCTTCAAAACAGGCATTCGCAACCTTTTGGAGCACAGAAAACTTAACCCAGCGCGGAATCAATAACGAACTGCAATTTTTCAATCGTGAGATCCGTCCGTTGATTGCTTCAAACTATTACCGCAGCATTGGTGAAAACGGTGAATTTGTCGATTGGTTCTGGGCGATCGATGCTCCATTTATCGCCATCTTTGCGCTAGAGTTTATCGCTCGGACTTTCTATCTTAGTCGGCGTTATCGAAGTTTAAGCTGGCTCGATGCGGCACTTTGGCGATGGTATGACATCTTTCTGCTATTGCCCTTTTTCCAGTGGCTGCGAGTGATTCCGATCACAGTTCGACTGGATCACGCAAAACTGATCGATCTCAGCCACATTCGCGCTCAAGCGAGTCAAGGCTTTGTCGCAAATATCTCAGAGGATATGGCAGAAGCGGTGGTAACTCAGGTGATCGATCGGTTTCAATCGACGATCGAGCGGGGCGAGTTTTCCCGTTGGATTGCTCAGTCGATGAATCGCCCTTACATTGATCTCAATCAGCGCGACGAAATTCAGGAATTAACAACACATTTTGTTCAGACGACTGTTTACAAAGTTCTACCCAAGATAAAGCCTGAACTAGATGCAGTGTTGCGGCATACGATCGATCAAGTTTTGAGTCAGTCGCCTGCTTATCAAGGCTTGAAAACGATGCCGCTGGTTGGAGATTTGCCGCGCCAAATCAATGAGCGATTAGTTTCTGAAGTGACAAGCGGTATGTATGAGGCGATCGTCACGGCACTTGAAGATAAAAAGGGTGCAGAATTAATCAGCAAACTGGTGAAAAGCTTTGGTCAGAATTTGACGACCGAATTGCAGCAACAGAGATCGCTACAAGAGCTTCAATCATTGGTCATTGATCTGTTAGAGGAAGTGAAAGTTAATTATGTGCGACAACTGAGTGAGGATGATGTAGAAAGTATCTTAGAAGAAACTAGTCGAATTCGCAGACTCAAAAGTTAGATCATTGAAATTTAGAGTAAGGGAATCTGTATGACAATTTCGACTTGGAAATGGACAGTTGATCGCTATCACCAAGCAGTAGAAGCAGGTGTGTTTGATGATGTGCAGGTTGAACTATTGAAGGGAGAGCTGGTAGAAATGTCCCCTGAAGGAATTCCTCATGCTGGATTAAGCAGCGATGCAGGCGATTATTTACGCGATCGTCTAGGCAGTCGCGCCAAAGTTCGAGAGGGACACCCGATTACCCTGCCAAACAACTCAGAACCCGAACCCGACTTAGCGATCGTTGAACCGCTCGGAGAGGTCTACATCACTGGGCATCACCCCTACCCGGAGAACATCTTCTGGATCATCGAGTATTCCAATACAAGTTTGCAAAAGGACTTAGAGATCAAGTCCAAAGTCTATGCAGAAGCAGGAATTCGCGAGTATTGGGTGATTAACCTAAAAACTAGGGAGTTGAACATCTTTCGGGATGCAGTAAATGGGGAGTATCAGCATCAAGTTGTATTGACCGATGGCAGGGTTAATCCTCTAGCTTTTCCAGAGGTCGAGGTTGAAGTAGCGAGACTATTGAGACGATAAAAACTCAGAAAACCAGTGAAGATTTAAGTCCCAATTCAGAACGATTATTCCTATTTTTATGCGATCGCGCCCCCCTTCTGTCACCCCAGAACTTCAGCAAAAACTGATTCAGATTCACGATCGTTTATGCCAAGAATACGGCTGTCCAATTCCGTATTTTCATAATCTCGATCCGCTGAGCGAATTAGTTTCAGCGTTGTTATCTCATCGGACTAAAAATGCGGATTCTGCGCGGGCATTCAAACAATTAAAAGCAAAGTTCTCCGCTTGGGAGGCAGTCCGCGACGCGCCAGAAAAAGAAATTGAAACCGCGATCGCACCTTGCACTTGGGCAGATCAAAAAGCACTGCGGCTCAAACAAATTTTGCAGCAAATCACTGTCCAGCGCGGCGAATTGTCGATCGAGTTTCTTGCCGATCTCAGCGTCGAAGAAGCTCGAAACTGGCTGGAATCTTTTCCCGGCATCGGGCGTAAAACCAGCGCGGCAGTTCTCGCCTTCAGCAATCTCCGGCGACGCGCCTTACCTGTGGATAGTCATCATCACCGCGTAGCAATTCGACTCGGTTTAATTCCCGAAACGGTCGCGGTTGCCCCAGCTCACGACTTGCTAGAAGCACAATTGCCCGCAGGTTGGACAGCCCAACAGGTGTACGATAACCACGAAGTTCTCATGCTACATGGACAGCGCTGTTGTTTTTACCGCAATCCCCAGTGCGATCGCTGTGTAGTTCTTTCGCTCTGTCCCTACGGTCAATCCCGTTTAGGGTAATGCTCCCGGCTTATTGCCTTTCCGCAAAGACACGAACACATCATGGCGAGAGGTGCGATCGCTTGTAATCGCAGTAGTGACCCCGATCGATTGCATCGCCTCTAATGCGGCTCGATTTGCTGCGGGAATCTGAAGCAGTGGGAAGTTCTGAAGCTTCAGCACCCGATCCATATCGACGAAGAAGTGACCATTGCGGGGATTCAGTTCAGATTGTGTGCTTTTGCGGAATAGCTCATTTTCTGCCAGTGTGGTCGCTGGCTTTGGTAAAAACGAACTTGCCACAGGCGCACCGAGCGAGAGAAAAGCGATATTTCCATCAAGCCAACCGCGAGTCACGTTGACGTTAGCAGCAGGCAACGACCAATTCATCACAGACTGTCCTTCAATTTTCGACTCTTCCACTTTGAAAGCGTATTTGTTTGCCATTGCACTATCGAGTTTTTTCAGCGTTTCTTCTGCGGCGCGTCGATCGCTTGCCTGCACCATCAGCACCAAACTTGCCGGAAAGTTACCAGGCGCACCTTGGGGTGCAGGCAGTAAGCCTAACGAATACTCCCCTTGCATCCAGTCGAGCAAGTCTTTCTCTAAATCAAGCCCGACGGTCGATCGCATACCTTGTTTCAGTGCTTCTGGATTCACAAGCTGAATCGGATTTGCAGAAACGCCCTGCGAGTAGTCTTGCCAGAACTGCTTCAAATTACCACCAGATGCCATCATTAGCGTGTCTCCGGGTAATCGCGTTGGTATCGATTTTGCGTTATTACTGGTATCAAACTTGCGTTGGCTAGCTGGTTTTAACCAGGAGATACTTTTGAATTGAATTCCATCATTTGCAAGGGTTGCAGTTGCCGCTAATCCCTGATTTTGTTGCAATTGTGCAAGCGTTTGCGGTGGTACTGCTCGACCTGAGGTGGTAGCAGATATATTTGCAGCAGCAGGAATGTTCACGTATAATCGCGCCATTGCATCATCCGATTTAATCTGCGTGAGCGCATCTCCATATCCGGGCGTTTGTGTTAGTGATGCGCCACCTTTCACCGTATCGATCGCCCGATCGATCGCAGTTGGATTGTTGGCAACGAGAATTTGAGTGGTATCTAGAACAGCGATCGAAGCACTTTGTCCCGCTGTATCTTGGGATTCGCGAATCTTTACGCCTTTGTAATCTCGCTCTTTCCAGGTTCCGCCCTTGGTTGCTGGAGATTGCTCCAACACTTCCTTGGCTTTCAGCGCATCGGCGATCGGTAACACCATCACGGTAGGTTGCTGCGTCGGCGGCGTTGCGCTTTGTCCGGGCGGGGGAACACTCACCCCCGCTTGAGGCGGCAGAAATGCCATTGTCACTTCTTTACCAATCCAGGGTTGAATATCGCGCTCATACTCTAAACCCCGACTTCTAAGGAAGCGATCGCGAAACTGCGCCAAACTTTGATCGAATCCGGCTTGCGATCGCGGTGTCCCAAATTCTCGAAGCTGCTGCCACTTGCCCGGATCAGTCGAAACTGACACCACCATCAAAGCATCTTGCGGAATGGCATTTGCTCCGACTGGCATGACGCTAAGCTGCTGTTGACGGGTCAAAGAGAAGTAAGCGATCGTACCCCCGGCAACGAGAGCAGTCGCCGCACCGAGAGTCACAGGTAATGGAAGTTTTTGCTTTGGAGGGCGGGGTTTAGTGGGGGCGTTCATGAGAAGCAACAGGGTGAGTGGAGTGTCGTAGACACTTTAGCAAAGTCTTTGAAATCTGTGACGAATTTGCGATCGACTTTCCCGCAGCGCTGAGAATTAGCGGGGCAGACTTAAACAACAGAACGATAGAGCGCGATCGGTCGATACAGCGTATCTCTCTGTTGATAAGGTCGATCGAGAGACGCGATCGCGCTTTGCAAAGTTTCTACTTCCATGCAAGTTCCGCCGATCGCGCCCGCCATTGTGGTGATGTGTTCTTCCATCAAGGTTCCGCCAATGTCATTACAGCCCCAGTTCAAGGCTTCCACCGCTCCAGAGAGTCCTAATTTCACCCAACTCGGTTGATGATTCGGAATCCAATTGCCCAGGTAAATTCGAGCCACAGCCGTTAACAATAACGCATCAGATAACACAGGCTGATCGCGCCCAACGCGACGACGCAGAGGTTTCGGAGCTTCCTGCCCGACAAATGGGAGCAAAATGAATTCTGTGATTCCGGTGTAACCCGATCGTTGCGCCGATTGTTGGAGCAATCGTAGCTTTTCTAGATGCTGAATCTGCTGTTCTGGTGTTTCAATATGTCCAGATAGCATTGTGCTGGTCGTTGGAACACCCTGTTCGTGTGTTGTCCGAACAATCTCAATCCAGGTTTCAGCATCAATCTTTTCAGGACATAGAACCTTGCGAACCTGATCATCTAACACTTCCGCGGCCGTCCCGGGCATTGAATCCACCCCTGCATCTCTCAATGCTGCAATTACTTCCGCAAAGGTTAAATGATCCTCTCGCGCAATAAACTGAACTTCCTGCGGTGAAAACGCATGAAGATGTAGCTGCGGAAACTCGGATTTAATTGTATTGACTAGGTTTTGATAGTACCGTAGTGAACTATCGTTAATCTTTGCAGTCGGGTTTAATCCACCCTGCATACAAATCTCAGTCGCACCGCGTCTTACCGCATCTGTCGCTTTCTCTAAAATCTGCGACCAATCTAACCAGTAAGCCCCTTCATCACCCTCATCTCTGCGAAACGCACAAAAACTACAGTGTTGCTCACAGATATTGGTGTAGTTGATGTTGCGATTGATCACATAAGTTACGGTGTCGCCCGATTGTTGATGCCGTAATCGATCGCTCACCTGCCGAATCTGCTCAATCTCTTCGGACTTTGCTTGCAGTAGCCTCACCCCTTCTGCGGGAGATAAATCAATTCCTGAAAGTGCTTTCTCTAAAATTGCGTCAATCATTCTTGCCGTCCTTCATCCAGTGCGCCTAGCAAGCGTAAAACGCGATCGGCATCATCCAAATTTCCCACAATTCGACGTACCGGACGCGGATACACTTTTATTAGTGTAGGCGTTGCCGAAATCTGATCGGATTCTGCTTGCTCTGGATGCTTAAAAATATCAATCACTTTTAGCGTATATGGGCTATCAAGCGATTGTTCTAGAAGCGCGTGTAAGTTCTGTAAAATTCTTGCTGTTGCAGCACTGTAGCCCGATACGAACAATCGCAACACATAGCCTTGTGGATATGGGGAGACAGGCACATCAGATTGAGGCGGCGGAACTGGCTCATAGCGCATGACTAAATCGTGATTCTCCCAAAGCTGCGGAAATTGAGAACGATAGTTTTCTAGAATCATTGGATCGCAAATTTCTTGCGACGGTGCAATCTGCCAAACTAAATCACCCGCTTCAAACACCCGATTTAACAACGATCGATAGCGAAACACAGGCGGATAGGCTTCTGCGAACACCCGAACCTGCTGCGCTCTCGCATCAAACCAGCGATCGAGCGTTGCTGTATAGCAAGGCACGAGGAAATGCGGCGGTTCAGGAAGTTCTAGCGTATCTTGAATTGCAGAACACAAATTTAAGTGCCATCGCCCCTTCTTGTCAGGATCAATGCAGTAGATTAGATCCCCTCCTGGCGTAAAGAGAGCGATGCCTTTGAAAAATGCGGGAATCGATCGGTAAAACTGAGAAGTCAAGGTTAATCACTCGATCGAAGAGATTGCCCTCAGTCTATCGCTGATCGGAGCAAATCACCATCGGATTAACTGTGCCTGAGTGGTAAAAAATTGTCGCCCAATTCCATGAACAACCAGTAGCGTTACCAACACCGTCGCAAATGCTACCATAAACAGCACAACAATTTGAACTGCTGTTGCCTGAATTGGATCTGCACCCCCCAAAAGCTGACCGCTTAACAGTTCTGGCAGGGTTGCCAATCCCACGATCGACATTGTATTAATCACAGGCAACACTCCCGCCCGAATTGCCTCTTTGCGATAGTGCGCGATCGCTTGTTGCGGAGTCGCCCCTAGACTCAAATGCGTTTCAATTTCTAACGTATGAGAATTTAACGCCGTAAAAAACCGCTCCCCTGAAATCGTTGCGGCATTAATCGCCTGAGAAAGAACGATCGCTCCCAACGGAATCAAAAACCTCGGCTCATACCAGGTTTGTGGCTGCACCACGATCGCTTGAACATACACAACGGTGACAATCGTAGTCATCAAAAACGACCCAATAATCCAAGGTAGAATCGGCAACTTTTGGCTAATCCGATTTCCAGTGACGATCGCGCTGACAATCAGCAATACCGCCAACACAAACACAATTAAAACTGGACTCTGAGGCGGCGCAAAGACAACCGCTAAAACATATCCCACCACTGCTAATTGAATTACTGCCCGTCCCGCCGCCAGAATTAAGCTGCCTTCTAACCCCAACCGTTGCCACGAAGAAAGCGCAAACGCCGCCAAAATTAATCCGATCGCCCAAACTGCCTGAATCGCCAAATTCATTGATTGAATTTCCCTTGCCTGATATCTTTAGATTCAAGATTTGATGAAACCAATCTCAAACCTTCCCGGTCTAAGAATAAGACCAATCATTACAGGTGCGTGGTACAACCGAGTGAATACAATTCCCCCGTTTGATCTGTCCGAGCAATTCAAATCCATTGGCGCAGAGATTAATCAGGCTGTTTTAGAAGTGCTGGCATCCGGTCGATACATTGGCGGAGCCGCGATCGAGAAGTTTGAAACTCAATTTGCCCAATACATTGGTTCTGAAATTGCGATCGCCTGTAACTCTGGCACGGATGCACTATTTCTCGCCTTTCGAGCGCTTGGCATTGGCGCAGGCGATGAAGTGATTACCTCCCCCTTTACCTTTATCGCCACCGCAGAAACGATTAGCGCAGTCGGTGCCACTCCAGTGTTTATCGACATCGATCCGAATACCTTTAACCTCGACCTCGATCAAATCGAATCCGCTATCACCGCAAAAACGAAAGCGATCGTTCCGGTGCATCTGTTCGGTCAGCCGGTTGATATGACGCGATTAATGGCGATCGCCAACGCTCACAACTTGTTTGTAATCGAAGACTGTGCCCAAGCAACCGGGGCGGAATGGGCAGGAAAACGAGTCGGTAGCATCGGTCAAATCGGCTGTTTTAGCTTTTATCCAACCAAAAATCTCGGTGCCTGCGGTGATGGTGGCGCAATCACGACTAATGGTCCAAAGCTTGCAGCGAAATTAAAAATGCTGCGCGACCACGGACGCTATAGCGGCTACTATCACGAAGAATTAGGCGTAAATAGTCGCCTCGATGCGGTTCAAGCGGTAATCTTGCAAATCAAACTCCGCTATCTCGATCGCTGGAACCAACAGCGTCAAGCCATCGCCGACCGCTATCATTCTCTGCTTGCCCCCATTCCTGGAATTACTGCACCTCAGTCGCTTGAGGGGGGCTTAAGCGTTTGGAATCAATACACGATCCGGGTTGAGCACGAGTACTCCGTGCAGCAAAGCTACCGCGACAAGCTCAAGAACGATCTGCAAGCCAAGGGCGTGAACACGATGATTTATTACCCGCTTCCCTTGCACTTGCAGCCTGTTTACAAGTCGCTGGGCTATCAACCAGGGCAACTCCCGGAAAGCGATCGTGCCGCTAATCAAGTCCTGTCGCTGCCTATGTTCCCCGAACTCTCGCACGAACAGCAGAACCAAGTTGTTTACAGTTTGAAAGATTGTTTGAGTTAAAAAGCTTCAGTTCTAGACTGCTTTTATCTGCTGAAAGCCTGATAAAATCACGTTTTCGGTAGATAAAAGCGGCTGGATTTTCATGCTGAAAAGTTGTAGTTTTATATACTAGAATGAGATGAAACATAACGAATAGTAATCATCACAGAGCGGTGAGACGGCGGGATAGTCCCGACACTTCCAGTTACTGAATGACCAGTGACTCAATTAGAAGTGGAAAAACGACGAGGGCATCGCTGCGGATGATTGCGACCATCGATCGACAAAGAGGCAGATAATATCGTGGCTCGTACTCCGCTTTTTCAACTCAAACGTTACGACTCAAACGCGATCGCAAACTATTACCGCTTGCGTCCTTGGCTATTCATCTGGAGAGCGCTTCGAGTGACCGCCCTGTTCATCGGGTTTGTTCTAGGCTTGAAGTTTGACGACTGGCGCAGAGTCGTAGAACGTAACAGATTCAAACGCGCCGCCCAACTCCGCCAAATTCTGACGACACTAGGCCCCACCTTCATCAAAGTTGGGCAAGCGCTTTCGACCCGTCCTGATCTGATTCGCCGCGACTTCTTGGACGAACTGACCAAGCTGCAAGATCAGTTGCCCCCATTCTCGACTGACATCGCTTTTCGCATTATTGAAACCGAGCTTGATGCTGATGTCGATGAAATTTTTGCGGAAATTACGCCAAGCCCGATCGCTGCTGCATCACTCGGTCAGGTTTATCGCGCCAAACTCAAGACAGGTGAAGAAGTCGCAGTCAAAGTTCAACGCCCGAACCTTCTACCAACCCTGACACTCGACCTCTACCTGATGCGCTGGGCTGCGAGTTGGATGGCTCCCTGGCTACCGTTGAACTTAGGACACGATCTCACTCTAATTGTGGATGAGTTCGGCTCCAAGCTGTTTGAAGAAATCGACTATCTCAACGAAGGACGCAACGCCGAGAAATTCGCTACAAATTTTCGCAACGATCCTTCTGTGAAAGTGCCCTCAATCTACTGGCGCTATACGTCTGAGCACGTTCTCGTGTTGGAGTGGATTACAGGCTACAAGCTAACGGATGTTGATAGCATTCGTGCCGTTGGGGGCGATCCAAACGCGATCATTCGCATCGGTGTCACCTCTGGGTTACGTCAGCTTTTAGAGTTCGGCTTCTTCCACGCTGATCCGCACCCTGGAAACCTGTTCGCTCTACCAGCCCCGTCCGGCGGGCAAATGGCGTATATCGACTTCGGCATGATGGATCAGCTTGAAGAAGAAGCAAAAGAAACGCTAGTCGATGCTGTTGTTCACTTAATCAACAAGGATTACGTTGATCTCGCACAAGACTTCGTTAAGCTGGGTTTTCTCGCACCCGGCACCGATATTTACCCGATCGTTCCTGCGATCGAATCGGTTCTGGGCGACATAATGGGTGAAAGCGTCGAAAACTTCAACTTCAAAACGATTACTGATCGCTTCAGTGAGTTGATGTATGAATATCCCTTCCGAGTGCCCGCAAAATTTGCGCTGATCATTCGATCGCTCGTTACTCAGGAAGGCTTAGCTCTCACCCTCAATCCCAACTTTAAAATTGTTGAGATTGCTTATCCTTACGTCGCACGACGATTACTCACGGGTGAATCACCCCGGTTACGTCGTCGCTTGATCGAAGTGCTGTTCAAAGACGGCAAATTCCAGTGGCATCGATTGGAAAATATGATTGCGATCGCTCGATCGGACTCTAATTTTGACATTCTTCCGACGGCTCAACTGGGCTTACAGTACCTCTTTTCCGATGAAGGACAGTTCTTGCGTCGTCAGTTGCTGCTTGCACTGACCGAGGACGATCGTCTCCACACCGAAGAAGTCCAACGCTTATGGCAACTGGTCAAAGATGACATCAAGCCCGCTCGGCTGCTGACTGCCGCATTCGGGGCACTGGCAGAATTATCGCCTGCTGCCGCTCTGATCCCGACCGTCTCTTCTTTGACGGGGGTCAAGTTAGAACGGTAGGATATGGGGACGAAGGACTCCCTTCCTGATGCCCTTACATTTCTATTAATCCACTGTGCAATACTTTTTTCCCCAACCTCCCTACCTTCTGCTCGTTGCTGGACTACTGGCGAGTATTGCCTCCGGCCTGGCATTTGAAGCAGTTTTGAAACAATCGGTCAAAGAATGGTCAGAAAATAGATCGACTCGTAGCTTGGCAAAAATGCGTGGGCTGGCGTTGTTTACTCCATTTCTAGGCATGGCGGGCGGTGCCTTTTTCTTTCTTGCTGCAGGGGTCGAAATCTTTGGGATTCCCACCAAGTTTGCCTATGGAGTGTCATTACCTCTGACCATCGGGACTGCATGGCTCGTTTGGTGGCAGTTAGGCAAGATCCTGACGCAGCTAGAGCAAGGCGGTTCAGCGGCTCTCGACCTCGATTCTTGGGGCTAAACTTTAGAACCCTGCTTTATCGATATAAAGCAGGGTTCTATTGCTCGTTGATCCAAAATTGCAATGCTCTTAATCCAAGATTTACAGGTTCCCTTATCTGAGATCGGCAGCCGCTTGCGCGATCGCGCCTAACTGCAATCCTGCTGGGTAAGCTCCCTCTTCTTTAATCTGCTTAATTGCTGCATCAGAAATTCTTAAATTCATTTTGCTTGCGATCGCCTTGACGATGTCTCCGCGATCGATCACACCGGAAACCGCTTCAGCCGGGGACAAGACCGTCACTCGCGGCAAGCTTTGATTCTCCAGCAGTTGAATGACTTCTACGATCGAGGTCGATTCCTGCACTGTGGGAACTTCAGTTAACGGATGCACAATATCCAGCAGCGTTCTCGTTTCCCACTCGCTCCGCTCAATTCTCTGAAGATCCTCAGTATTGACAACACCGCGATATCGTCCATTCGACGCGGCATAGTAAATCGGAGCACGAGTTTCATTAATCAAATAATCGTCCGCAAATTTCCGCAGCGTCATTCCTGCATCAATCACCCGGAAATCCCGCGTCATGGCATCTTCGGCTTTCACCTTCAGCATCGCCTCTTGCAGTTCAGTGATGCGATCGTAAGCACCCGCATTCTGCACCACAAACCATCCAATCAGCGCTCCCCACAGTCCGCCACCATAAGGCAGACCTAGATTTCGCGTTACTCCAAACGCATCTGCCAAGCCCCAGACGATCGCAACCGTTCCTAGAAATCGCCCCACTTTCGCAGCCGTGCGAATCCCTTTAATCTGGCTACCTGTGAGCTTCCAGACGATCGCCTTTAACACTTGCCCCCCGTCCAATGGCAAACCAGGGATCATATTAAACAACGTCAGCACCAGATTAATCGCCGCCAGATCGCGAAATAGCACACCCAAAGGCATCTCTGCATTCGGTATCAATAGCGTTACCAGTGTTAACAACAGAAATAAGCTAAAGCTGACCGCTGGACCTGCGATCGCCACTTGAAACGCTTTTCCAGGCGTTTTTGGTTCTTGAGCGATCGCCGCAATTCCACCAAAGAAGAACAGCGTAATCGACTGAACCCGAATTCCTTGCAGTTTTGCAACTAGGCTATGTCCCAATTCATGCAGTAGCACCGACGCAAACAACAATAGCGCCATTGCAAAACCCGTTCCCCAAGCAACAGGGCTACCCCAATCAGGATAGCGATACTGCCACCGCAGCGCATTACTGAGGGTGACGAACACAAGGATAACAAACCAGGACGGGTCGATAAGCAAGGGAATGCCAAAGAGTGACCCAACTCGCCAACCAGATTGCATGAATGGTTTTCCTAAAGTGTGTGTCTATTCCAAGCATACGAGATGAAATCGAAGTAGCGGGGGTGAGATAACCCAACCTTAAGGAAGATTCAGATTGCATCTAGGGCTTGGTCGGCTGCGGTTGAATCGAGATCGGGAAGCAATTGCTCTGAGTGGATCAGTGAAACTTCCGACTTAGAGTCGATCGACGCTTGAGCCTGGATCAAAGCGTGAAATCCGCCACACAGCAACAAGCGATCGCCCGCCTGAAGATCCAGGGTTTCTTCTGGAAATCGAATCAGCTTTCCATCCCGTCGAATAGTTTGTACAGAAATATTATATTGGCGCTGTAAATTCAATTCGATCAGCGTTTTGCCCACCAGCGGACTTTCTGCGGGAATTTGTAGCCACTGACAAGATGAATTCGTAGATGGGACTGCGGCTTCTCCTTTTGCCAATTGATCAAAAGCTGCAACCTCATCGGGCGCACCGACAATGAGTAGACGATCGCCTTGTTCTAGTGTGGTTTGGCTATCTGGATAGTCGATTTCCGCCCCGCCTGCTCGTCGAATTGCCATTACCGTAATCCCAGTTAAACGGCGAACATCAGTTTCTCCGATCGACATTCCTAATAAGGGTGAAGCCTCGGATAACGCATACCAGCGGCTATTCATTTCATTTGCTGCGGCTTTCAGAGCGCGTGAAATCTCTTCAGAACGCTGATCGGGGCGCAACTCTAAATAGTGTGAATTTCGGATTAACTGTACTTCGCGCTGAATGGCTGGGGTTGGTAAACCCATGCCTGCCATTAAATGAGCGGACAGTTCTAAACTGGTTTCAAATTCAGGCTGCACCACCTCACGCGCCCCTAGCTGGTACAGCAATTCAATATCTTTATCTCTGTTGGCTCTTACCACCAAATCAAGATCAGGAGCAATCTCTAACGCTCGCTTCACGCATAATCGCGTACTCATCGCATCTGGAAGCGCGATCGCCATGCCCTGCGCTTGGGCAACTCCTGCTTTTTCTAAGACATACGAACTCGCTGCATTACCGTAGATGTAAGGAATTCCCGCTTCTCGAACCTTTTGGATCTGCGCTTCAGATTGATCAATCACCAGGACGGGATAATGTCGATCGCGCAGCAACCGTACGATATTGCGCCCGATTCGACCATAACCGCAAACAATTACATGATCGTGAATTGGTAAATCTTCAGAAATTGCCAGCGGCTCATCCGATTGCTCCAGGTATTTTGCCAACCAAGGGATCGATTCTCCCCAAGCGAACAGTTTTGGCACGAGTCGCAGCACGAACGGAGTTAACACGAGCGTCACCGCCGTTGTCCCCAGAATTAGCAGGTAAACTTGGCGTGAAACGATGCCGAGCGTCTGTCCCTCACTTGCAAGCACAAACGAAAATTCTCCGATCTGAGCCAGTCCTAATCCAGCAATCAAAGCGGTTTTCAGGGGATACCGAAAGATGCGAACGAGCGGCGTAATGATCAAAAACTTGCCAACAAACACGAGCGCGACCAAGCCGAGAATAAGTTCCAAGTTGTTCCAAAGAAACACGGGATCGATCAGCATCCCGATCGAGGCAAAAAACAGCGATGCAAAAATGTCTCGCAATGGCTCTACATAAGTGAGCGTTTGATCCGCATATTCCGCTTCTGAGATCATCAAGCCTGCAACAAAAGCCCCCATCTCGATCGACAATCCCAAGTGCTCAGTAAGAAGTGCGATCCCTAGACACAGCGCTACTACCCCCAGCAGAAATAATTCGCGGCTCTCTGTTTTTGCCAGTAGCCGCAACAGCGGCGGAATCACCCAAATCCCAGCCGCGATCGCACCGAGCGCAAACAGTCCCGTCTGAATCAGCGCCCAGCCGATCGCCAATCCCACTTGTTCCGCAGGCTGATCCAATGCTGGCAACACCGCCAACATCAACCCCAGCGCCAAGTCCTGAACGACCAGAATTCCTAACATCACTTGTCCGTGTGGCGTTCCGGTCTCGTTGCGCTCCATCAAGCACTTCAGCACTACAGCCGTCGAAGAGAGAGACAGAATTGCACCTAAAAATACGCCCTGCGTCGGTGACGTAACCCATCCCATTGCCAGCGCCACTAAAGTCGTCACCAGGATCGTCAGCGCAATTTGCAGCCCACCTCCGCCGAGACTAATGACTTTGACTTTTTTAAGTTCAGAGAAGGAAAATTCAACCCCTAGCGCAAATAACAGAAACGCTACTCCAAACTGCGCCAGCGTTTCCACCTGCACCAATTCTTTAATTAACCCAAGTCCCGTCGGACCCACAATCACACCCGCTACCAAATACCCCAGTAGCACAGGTTGCTTTAACAGCGCAGCCAGCAGTCCACCCGCTGCTGCTGCTGCCAAAACTGAAACAAGATCAACAATGAGCCGAAAGTCTTCTTGCACAGGTTTCTATAAATATTAGAAAAGTATCACAGTCTATTAACATCACTTTACAAGGAATCGGGAACTTCTGGAGAGAACCGCGTCTGCGAATCTGCTTGGAGCGCTCTGATTTGCAAGGGATACGGTAATCTATAGAGAAGCGATCTGTAGACCGACAATTTGAATCTAATCCGACTCCACCTTCGTGGTGTTTTAGTCGCTGAAAGCTACGATCAACTCTCTATTTGTTCGCACCCGTTCTGAGAGTGCTAATTCATGACGATGCAGGCACCCACCCATTCAACCCTCGACGCTAACGTGCCACTCCAGATTTTACTGTTCGTCGATCAGCGTCCCGCGTCACGCGAACAGATTCGTCAGATTCGCGGCTTTCTCAACGATCGGAGTGCTGAATGTCCGTTTGAGCTTGAGATTATCGACGTGGGTGAGCAACCCTATCTTGCTGAGCATTTCCGTCTCATTGCCACCCCAACGCTGATTAAACTTCACCCCGAACCGCGCCAAACTCTGACAGGTAGTGATCTGATCGCTCAACTGAGAAATTGGTGGTCGCGCTGGCAAAGAGCTGTCGAAGACATTACCAATTCTCCCCAAACTGCAACAGCGCCCGATTCTGTAGGAGTCGCTTCGATCGGGCACTCTGCCGAACTGATGAAGCTGAGCGATGAAGTTTTCCGGTTGCAGCGCGAAAACGAGAATCTTCAAGCACAGCTCCACTTTAAAGACCAAATTATTTCGATGCTGGCGCATGATCTTCGCAATCCCCTGACTGCCGCATCGATCGCGATCGAGACTCTGGAAATTGCTCATAAACAAGCAGATGGGCAACCGTCCCGACTCACACCCGCAATGACAGCCAACTTGCTTAAACACGGACGGACTCAAATTCGGACGATCGACCGGATGATTACGGATATCTTACAGGCTGCAAGGGGAACGAGTGCGGAGCTGCATATTCAGCCAGAGAAGTTAGACCTTGGCGCACTGTGTCAGGATGTGCTCCTTAGCCTCGCTGATCGGATTCAATCAAAACAGCAGCACATTGAGACCGATATTCCTTCTGACCTACCGATCGTCTATGCCGATGCTGAACGAGTGCGACAGGTGATCGTGAATATTTTGGACAATGCAATCAAGTACACGCCTACAGCCGGAACGATTCAGATCTCAATTTTGCACCGGACGGCACAGAAAGTTCAGGTCAGTATTTGCGACAACGGGCCGGGAGTCCCGCTAGAAAACCGCGATCGCATTTTTGAGGATCATTACCGCTTGCAGCGAGATGTTGGTCAGGAAGGTTACGGTATCGGCTTATCGCTGTGTCAGCGGATTGTGCGGGCGCACTACGGTCAAATTTGGGTTGATTCGGTTGCAAATCAGGGCAGTTGTTTTCATTTTACGCTTCCTGTTTTTCGGATTTAACTTTGCCTGTTTGCAAAAATTTCTAGATTTCAGTAGTTGCACTGAAGGCAGGATTTGCGCGACTGTCATATCAATTTATTCTTCTTCAAAATTTGATGTTGCTCCAGCTTTTAGCGGTCAAATCGAAATTCATAATTTTTCTTGGGATGAGCTTTATGAATAGAAAATATTGCTTCCAATACACCTAATCTTTAAATTTGGGTTTTCATTAGAACAAGGCACGGAGATAATTCAAGCTTTCTGATAAAACTAACTCAGAAATTTCAGTATCTAAAACTGTAAAAAATAGTACATAACCATTCGACCTTTACTGAAAGCCCTGTTTCTTAGTAATAGTGAGAAACTTAAAAAATTGACATTTGCATAACAATTCAAAAAGCTTATTTTGTAATTCTTTTCTAATGATGATCTCTAAGCAAAGCTTTAGAGATTAATTAGGCAGTTACTTTCTCCGTATTCCCCCTCAAGAAGTGCCTTGGATCACAAGAAGTACTAGGAACATTCCGCTTGATAATTGACAAGTTAGAATTCAAAGAACACTTCATCAATTCATTACACAAGAAACTGCACTAAAAATAGGAATTCCAATCCAGCAATACCTTTTTTTGTTTTTGAGCCTGTTGCTTTAAAGTATTTGTGAAAACTGGTGTTATTACGGTACTACTTTCAAAGTTACTCGCCTATAAATGGGCATAAGCGCTGTATGCAGCTAAATTTCTTCAGCCTGATTTCATCGCAATGCCGTGAGATTTGTGTAGCTGTTTCAGCGATATCGCTGATTTGAGTTCCTTCTCAGGAATGCTAAGTTCGAGCAGCAGAGGATTGTTTTCTTTGATCTTGCTCGATCGCGCTCTGGAGCAACTTATTCCAGGAATTACTGAAGGTGCATTGAATCGTTTGCAATACTTTGGTGGAATTTTGCCATTGTCAAGCCCGGTCTGAACTATCAACCACTATTCACATCATGGGACTGCTTGGGTAGATGAATTACGATCCTTTAGAATGCAACGTCACTCCCTCGGAAGTGGGTGTCTACGAATGCGAAGTTCACCTGAAATTTAGGCTGATCGAAGAGAAGGCTGTTTTGAGTAATCCAGAACAACTGCTTGAGTTTCTGCTAGATGCTTACGCTTGTGGTGCCGATGAGTATTTAGAACCCGTTGCGGCAGAGGTGAAAGCGAAAGAGATTTCTGAGGTTACGGCTTCTCCGCAAATGCGTCGCCGTTTAATCCGTCTTCGCAACTCAAAGGACTAGAACTACCTGAAGCGTTGAGTGTCAAACAATAAGACCGAGAAAAGGAGCTAATTTAATGGCTCTTTTTTTGGCGTTGCACAGAGGATGAATGATTTACCTCAACGCAGGCACTTGTCCATGCTTCAGGTAATAGATCAGCAGACGAATTGATGCTTTTAGCATCTTGATGGACTTAGAATAGC